>NZ_JAVIMT010000001.1:0-248 GCF_031196675.1 Acinetobacter sp. 148
CTACAGTTACGTCTACACCTGAGTCTTTAAGGTTAAGTGCATGGGCATGACCTTGAGAACCGTAACCAATAATCGCAACTTTCTTGCTTTGGATGATTGATAAGATGGCAATTTCAAGTTTTGGCAAAATTTTAACCGTACTGGATTTATTTTCCGTTTCACGACCAGTGATTAATGTCGATATTATTTGCGAAGAACTTGGCTTGTCTAAACCGACCAGCTACCGTTATCTGAAAGAACTCGTATCA
>NZ_JAVIMT010000009.1:0-221 GCF_031196675.1 Acinetobacter sp. 148
GCTTGAGGTAATAATTTCACCCTTCAGCTCTTTAGACCATACACGGGCTAATTTTGATGAAATAGCACCTTCATGATCTGCTACTAACGCTTTTACTTCTTCTGGATACTCAGCTAATAAGTTTTTAATGATCGTGCCAGTTTCAGCATCATTTACCATTTTATTAGCCATAAGGCTTTTTAGATAATCATCTGATTCAAGCAATTGTAATCTTCGAGAAA
>NZ_JAVIMT010000098.1:0-425 GCF_031196675.1 Acinetobacter sp. 148
GTTCTACCTGTACCACCACATACTTTGGAAAGTGGTTCTGATCCATTATCAGTCCATACCCCCCAAGAACCTGCATTTAGATAAAGATAACGGTTTGTACCAGCAAGTCTTAATCTTGCTTCTCCTTCTACACTACCTGCAACAAGCTCTCCAGATGTGGAAATATCGCCAGTATTTGAAATACCATTGGTTGAAAGACCACCTTTAACTGTGCCTCCTTTTTCAGTAATGATCCTTTCATATGACTCTTCAAAACCTACAGAATCACGCGCAGATCGATACCAAAGTCCACCATTTCTATAGTTAATTAAAAACTGGAAGGCTGGAGCTGATCCAGATCCAAGAAAATGAAGTACAGTTGAAGTTCCACCTCCTTCTAATTTTGTATAAACTCCTGATTTTGCATTCCATGCTACATCGTTAAC
>NZ_JAVIMT010000099.1:0-14372 GCF_031196675.1 Acinetobacter sp. 148
CACAAAATAATTTACAGGCTCCGCTTAACTGGCAATAGTTTTTGAACCCTCGTATAAAAGCTTAAAAAGAATCTAGCAAGTCTTTATTTAATGTTAATACTCATCCAGTATTGAGGTTTTTTATCTTTTCTTGCCTGTGATCTAGGTTGTAATACTCTAATTTCATACTCACCTGAAGCAGGTAAAATATAAATACCATTATCATCAAGCTCTGGAGAATATTCTCCAATATTGATGGACTTTTAATTGATTACCCCATAAGTAAGCTTCAACATTTCCTCCAGTCAACTTCACTTTTAACTTTTGCCCTTTTTAGCATAAAATTTGTAGGAATCATACTTGTATCCCTCTATCCTTCCGTAATAATTTGCAGAGTAAGCTTTTTTTGCAAACTTAACTACAACAGTCTTTCGTATATCATTGTTATCATTTGCAAGTACGGCTGGGCTAAGCATAGTTAAAGTTAGGGCCATAAAAGCACCAGCTAGTAATTTCGTATTCGCTATTTTCATAAGGTTACCTTAATTCTTGTATCGCCCCTGACATAGTAACATAAGTAATAAGTAACCATGAATCATGGAACAGAACTGTGAATAGTCATAACATAGAGTTGCACTTCAAATGCTAATTTAAGACTTGCGAAATCAATGGTTAATTAATTGGTCACTAAGGAATAGCCAATCTAGATATAAACCTTATTTAACAAATACTTATAAAAATATGTGATGCGTATCATACGCATCATATATAAAACGTTCTAGTTTGATATAATTGATCCAATCAATCATCTGATAGGTTTCATTTAAATTCCATGAGTCTTACTGAAATTAAAGTTCGCCAAGCTCATTGCAAGGAAAAAACGTGTTTTTTATCCGATGAAGATGGACTTAGCCTGAAGATTGAGACGAATGGAAGAAAATCTTGGTGCTATCGCTATACAGATCCACAAACCAAAAAACGTCGACGCATTCAGTTAGGTCTTTATCCTGATTTATCACTGAAAAAGGCACGACAAGTCAGAGATGACTTTAAAGACAATAATTTCTGTTTTGAACATGATACTGCCTCTAATGTCATCACCTTTGGTAAGGTCGGGGAGGAATGGCTACAGTTCAAACTGAAGAATGCATTTAATGATTTACCTCGCTGTGGTGTACTGCAGTTAGCAGAAAGATGTTTACAGCAAGATATTTATCCAGACCTTCAGGATTTACCTTTTCAAAACATTAAGCGCTATGACCTGGTTTCAGTAATTAAAAAAATAGAGGGACGTCAAGTAAAAGAACCTGTTAAGAAAGCTTGTAGTTATTTGAACCAAATTTATGACTACGCTGTAGCGATGGGTTATTGTGAATTCAACATCGCGCATGGTTTAAATAAAATCGCTATTAATAGTAAAATCAAGAAGAATTATCCGTATTTGAAAGCGGAGGATATATCAGATTTTAAGAAAAATTTATTAAAATTGGATGCCCATCCGATTATTAAAAAAGCACTGCTGTTCAAATTACATACTGGCGTGCGAGGGGCTGAATTGTTATTGGCGGAGCCTCATCATTTTGATTTAAATGAAAAAATCTGGAAAATACCTGCCTTGCATATTAAACAGTTTCGACGAAAAGTCATATTAGGCCATGAGATTCCAGATTTTTTAGTTCCACTTTCAAATCAGGCTTTAGAGATTTTAAAAGACGTCATGCAGTGGTCATACGGTGAAAAATACCTTTTTGCTAGCCCACGCAAACACAATCAACCGATTCATTTTAATACTCTAAATATGGCCATACGTAAGATGGGCTATGGCAAACATCAATTATCTTCTCATGGATTACGTTCTACTTTTAGTACCATTTTGAATGACTCAGGTTTGTTCCAAGATAATTGGATTGAGGCACAACTTTCACATATTGATAAGAACCGTACCCGTGCCAGCTATAATCACGCTGACTATTTAGCTCAACGGACTGAAATGATGCAGTGGTGGGGTGATTATTTAAGTACTACTAAGTGAAAATCGTACTTTTATACATAAACTTAAAACATTATGGGGTGTCAAATGGATAGTAAACAATATACTTACCGTGTTACATGGTCAGCAGAAGATAATGGGTATGTTGGGTTGTGTGCTGAGTTTCCATCATTGTCTTGGCTTGATGCGGATCAGTCTAAAGCATTCTCAGGAATAGAGGAGCTCGTTGCTGATGTTGTCGCTGATATGATTAGCAATAATGAAAAAGTTCCTACACCACTCTCTGGAAAAATATAGTGGTCAGATTATTTGTCATTGTTCTCAGTGGTTTAACAAAAACCAGCCCTCGAAGCTGCAGAACGTAGTGTGGACATGAATCGTTTAGTATCAGTAAAAAGAGCTATGTAATTTTAGTCTGTACTAATGTCTAGTAGGAGTGAGTGATAGAGCAGGAACAAGAATTTATGCTTCATATATTCTGTGAATCGTATGAATTAATAGGTATTTTTAAAGAAAGTTTCTTTGATTTAGTGCTTTTTATTTAAAAAAATAATTTTTAAAAACAACTTAGGCTAATTGATAAACACTATCTGGAAAGATTAAAAGAAAATATTTTTTAATTTCTGCTAATTCATTTAAGGCAGGTTCCCTTTCAAGCAGTTGAAATGTCCAAATAAGTACAGCCTGATGATTATCATAGCAAGAATTGACTCCAAGAAAATTAGCCATTCCATAACTTCTATTGATGTTCATTTCTTTAATTAATTTATTTCCTAAGTCACGAGCTTGCTGGCTGATCAATAACTCATTTGTTAACACGGCGGTCATCTCCACAAAATAATCTAATGCAGGTTCAATCCTTATACTTAAAAAGTTATAATTTAGTTGAAATGGATAAAATATACTTTCTATAAGTTGTAATAACCTACTGTAGGTTAATTTCAGCAAAGTATTACTCAGGCAACAACTTCAAATACCCCACAGCAAGTTATTTTTTGTAAATTAATTTAAATATGATTACTTGTAAGTTATCTAGCCTCATGGGCGATAGAAAAATTTTAAAATTAAGTGAAGTGGTGCATGCAACAGGTATCAATCGCAATACGCTCACAAGTATGTATTATGACCGCGCTGTACGTATTGAATTACCAGTCGCCGATAAGTTGTGTAAGTACTTTAACTGTACGATGAATGATTTGTTTGAGTATAAGGAAGAAGTTGAAGAAAAGGATTAACCAATACTTCGGTTGATAAGTTTTCGCTACAGATCTCATGCTAAATTTTGTAAAATATAAGTAAAAACAAGTATTTATTTCATTATTTTTATAATAGAATCAATCGAATGATAGAGGTATTTTTCTTATACCTTAATTAATCTGAATCGCGGATAAGAAATTAACTTCAAAAAAGGCGACTGAAAACCATTAGGGAGATATCATAGAACCTATACTATCAGCCACCATGTTTGATTTTACATCTTTCTTTTACATCATCGAGGCTTTGTTGCACAAAGATTAAAAAAAGTTAAGACTTCTCATATCTAGTCAAATTTAAGTGACAACTCGGGTATGTGGTCTCCCTAAGTCCGTAAATTTATTTAATACTGCCATACGTGCATGAGTCTCATTGACTTGGCTTTGAAAATTTCTCGCACTGAGTTTATCCCCCAATAATTTGATACAATGCATCTTGGTTTCAACCAAACTTCGCCGATGATAGCCTGACCATTTCTTCCAAATAGTTCTTCCTAAACGCTTAACTGTTCGAAGCAACTCATTCCGTTCTAGCGAGCCCATCTTTTTATCTTTCCATGGCTTCGCATTATTTCTTGGTGGAATCACTGCTTGTGCTTGCCGATCCGCAATGACGTGACGGCACAGCTTGGTATCATAAGATCCATCGGTATATACGGAATACAGTTGTTCATCTTGTGGAATCTGATCGAATAAATCACCAAGCACCTGTGAATCACTCACATTGTTGGTTGTGAGCTGAACTGCCCGTATTTGAAGTGTTTCAGCATATACCAATATGAAGTTTGCGCCATTGTCGACGATATTCAGGCTGATGTTTCTTTCGTTTTCATTCACCCTCACATAAGAATTTCAGACCTGTAGAGTCAACGAGTAGATGCAGTCCATCACAACTTTTTTGATAGCTAATGGCAATATCAATATGCTGTTGTCGTCTACAAATTGTAGTGTAGTCTGGTGCTATCCAATCTAGACTACACAGATGGATGAGACTTTGAACAAAGCCAGCGACCATGCGTAAAGACAATTGAAAGAGAGATTTAATCATTAAGCAGCATTGGATCGCTGCGTCGGAGTAAGTTTGATTTCGTCCTTGTTTGCCTTTTGATGGAGCATACCATTGCGTAGCAGGATCAAACCAAATGGCAATATTTCCACGATTAATGAGTGCTCGGTTATATGAAGACCAATTGGTTACACGATAAATTTTAGGTGTAGGCTTATTCATTTGAAAATTATATTGTGGAATAAGCCTTTAGAGATAGGTTTGTGCAACAAAGCCATGTAAAAGTAAGCTGCTATAGCTTACTTTTATTCAAAAAAATCAGAAATTGAGTTTAACACTCACCCCAGCAACCCAAGCATCATCAATCTCTTTTGAACCATAAGGTTGATACACATATTGCAGGTTCGGGCGAATCATGACAGCAGGTGAGTAGTTGTAGGTATAATTCAGTTCTGTATCAATTTCATCATCGCGGTTGCTGTTCGCCGCAACTTTGTCATTAAATTTATAACGCCCCACACCAAAACCAATCTGATCCATAGGACGAGCATCAAATGCACCCTTATACCAGAATGCAACTTGTTGCGTGTCGGAAATCGAGGCTGTTGAGTCATTGTTAAAGGTTAAGTTGACAGTGCCGTATAAACCACGGTTAGAGTTTTCTGCACGGGCAGTGAGTTGCTGCTGTGCATTCAACCAGATGCCAGACTTAGGATCTTTCCCGTCTGAACCATCAATTGTTGCATAGTCTTCACTGCTCCAGAATCCACCAAGTTTATATTCACCCGTTAACTGATTTATTTTCTTGGTTTTCCACGCCAATTCAACTGGAATAAGCACACCTTTTGCCTGATCAGTACTCAAATTGAAATTTGCATTATCCTTTTCTTCAGTATTTTCAGGATTATTTTCATAGACCCCAGCACCAACTGTCCATTCAGGCGAAAGTTTGTATTTCATATTGGCTGCCCAGCCACTTACAGGACCGTTATACCAAACATCCCCCTGAGCCTTGCCTATTTGTCCGCCACATAAAATCAAGCTTTGGAATTCACAATGTGAGCTGTTGAAATCTTCAGCCATGCCCATTCGACCAAGTTTCACTTGCAGGGTGTTGTCCATAAAACCTGTTTTTACCCAAGCCTGTGTTAAGCGCCAAATTGTGCCACGACCATAAATTTCAGTAGGACTACCTTTCATCCCAATATCACTAGCTAAGTTTCGACCATCACGCTTGGTCACAGTAATCGCTGCTGTTGTATCTTTCCAACCCGCAATTTTATTCAAGTCAAAATTGGCGCCTAAAGTAACTTGGTCAGCATTACGGGTAGGATGACTATCTGTTTTGCCACCATCGATTAGAGTCGCCGTTTGGTTCATCAAAGACAAATTAAACTTATAACCTTGATCTTCTAGTTGTTGACGATTTCCACCCCAATCACCAAATAACCATTGACGGTCTTGAGACCAAGGCTCATTGGCATAAATACTTGAACTAAAAATAGAAATACAAGAAAAAAACAGTACTGATTTTTTTGAAGCGGAGAGGTGTAACATGTTCATTATGCTGATCCTTTGCATAAAAATTCATTTTTTAAGACACAAGACGGGAGTGGAAAGCCTCAATGACTCCCGCGTAAATTATGTGTAATTGATTAAGTGAGAATGCCGCGCACGGCATTCAGAAGAAAGCTTTACGATGGTTGTTGTACTTTGTCTAATTGAGTAGGTGCGGTTTGTTTTTTCATGACCAGATACATACTGATGACCACCACACAGCCAATCGCAAAGAGTACGGCGTCAAAGTTATATAGATGCAGCGGCGCCACGCCTGCATCAAGCAAATACCCTGCGCCAAGCGGAGATAAAATCCCCCCTAAACGACCCATCGTGATGGCAGAGCCTACGCCAGTAGCACGGATTTCTGTGTCATAGGTGCTATTCGCCAGTGCGTACATACCCGCAACACAGCCATTGTTGAAAACACCCACGAATACAGCCACCCACATTGCGTGCATATAGTTCCCCGAATTGATCACGAAGATACCAATACACACTGCCGTAAGGGCAAAGAATGAAGACAAGACATAGTGAATTTTGAAACGTACAGTCAGGATTGCCATCATGATTGCACCGAAAATACCGCCAAAGTTTAAAATAATCCCTAAACTTACCCCTTGCTCTTGAGACATACCTGCCATAGACAACAGTTTAGGTGTCCACGTTAAGATAAAGTATTGACCTGCCATGACCGAGAAGAATGCGATCCAGACAAACAACGTGCGGGCTTTTAACTGACCTTTAAATAAACTAGAGATCGACACTTTTCCTGCTTGAATTTCTTGAGCTGCTGGAAAGGCTTGAATGGTACTGATCTTAAACTTCGCAAGCGTTTTATTCACCTTGTCGATTGAATTTGGATTGCGTTTAATCAATTGATATTCAACTGATTCAGGTAATACAAAATATACCAACACCAGTACAATAAGTGTAAAGAATCCACCATACATAAACACACTACGCCAGCCCACGGTACCGATAAGTCGATAAGCAATCATGCCACCTAGTACTGCACCTAAAGCATAACCCGTGGATAATAAAGCAACCGATAGGTTTTTCCATTTGGTGGTCGAAAACTCGTTTGCCATCACGGCACCATTGGTGAGAAGTCCACCAATTCCTAAGCCTGTAATAAAACGCAAAGTGCCTAATTGATAAGGGCTGGTGACTTGACTGCTGAGCAGCATGGTAATGCCTGACAATAATAAACATGACAAAATAATGGTACGGCGACCAACTTTGTCGGCAATCGGTGCAATAAATAATGAACCAAATGCCATACCTATAAGACCCAGACTAATCAAGAATCCTAATACTGAGCCTGAGAGTGCCCATTCTTTAGACACAGATGCCGCCGTAAAAGACATGACTTGTACATCATAGCCATCCACAATATTCAATAAAATACATAATGCAACCAACAACCAGCGATAACCACTCATTGGGCTAGTCTTTAATTCGCTAAATATATCCATATCTTTAATTCCATTAATTTTTTACAGATAATTGGTAAAACAAATCCATGGCGCTATGCAATACCATTTTCTAGACCATGAATGAGATTGGGAAAATTGAGATAAAAATTAGAAACTTATCTTAATCTCATCATTTAAATTTAATAATAGTTAGATTGCTGTGGGAACTTGGCGAGTTTGCATGAATGCTTCATAGCTCATACCTTTCATCAGCGCGTAGATTTCTAGATTGGTTTTTTTGACCACACGCGCAAATTTTTCCAATACAAAAAAATTAACACCATGCTGAATCAGCCCAATCCAGTTTTGATCAAGAATCAATTTCTGTTCCTGTTCAGTTAGTTGAGCTTCCTGCATTAACTCAGTTGGATGGTCATGAAAACGCTGACGCCATTCAGCATCAATCATTTTCCAGAAGAAGCGATTAATATGTAAACGCTTATTACTCACCCGAACATCAAAAATATAAGTGCCAGAGAGCGTTTCAATACCTGCTAATTGTGGATTCATTCCTTCATCTCCTTCTCTAAAACGACTAGGCGTTTTCATAGAGCACTGCAGTCATTGCAGTTGTTGTGGCAAGATAATAATTTACATGCTTTTGTTGAATAGAATCATTTAATGCGCCTCGCATGGTGAGCCACATAATTTGTTCAACACTTTCAGCACCACCACGTTCAACAAAGTCTTTATGGGTTAACTCGGTTAACTTTTCCGGATCATTTTGAAGCAATTCCAAGAATTCATGATCCCATTCGATATTATTGAATCCGACGCGTTCACCATGAACCTGATGCGATAAACCACCTGTGCCTACAACAACGACTTTCAAATCTTCAGGATAACTTTCAATAGCACGTTTGATTGCCTGACCTAAACGGTAACAACGACGGGCCGTAGGCAATGGAAATTGCAATACGTTTACCGCAAGCGGAACAACGCAACCTGGCCATTCAGGTTTATGTGGCCAAAGTAATGGCAACGGAGAAAAACAGCCGTGATCTAATGGTTTGTCTTGGAAGATAGTTAGATCAAACTCATCATTCACCAAACTTTCTGCAATATGTGCCTGTAACTCTACATTCCCAGGTAGCGGTGGCAAATTTCTTAATCCAGCACCTTCATCTGCAACCGAAAATTCACTGCCTATGCCTAAAGCAAAAGTTGGATAAAAATCAAAGAAAAAAGAAGAGCAGTGGTCGTTATAAATCATGATCAGTGCATCTGGCTTTTCCTTCGCCAGCCAGTCCGCAATCGGTTTATAACCATCAAACAAAGGTTTCCATGCTGGATCTTCTTGCTTACCTTTATCATAAGCCAGCCCAATGGTTGGGACATGTGATGTTCCGATTCCACCAATAATTCTTGCCATGTGGTTTATTCCTCAAACCTAATCCTTAGTCTCCGTAGTGAATGTCTATTTTGATGACTCATCATGAACAGCACACCACTTTATATTGACATTCTTATGCTTCTCATCAAAAAAAGATAATTAGTTTCACTCGTAGAGATATGAATTTTTTTTATAGCAATCTGTGCACTTTAAACCGACCCATGTCTGACTTCATATTTCGATATGTTAGAAAGAATTTTATAAAAAAGAGAGGTGCATTCGCCTCTCTTTTTTATATGAATAGGGGTTATATCAGATTTTTTTTAAAATCAAGATAACCTGCGCGCTTGTTAAAATACCACTGTCCCTGTTGCAAAATCAGTTCATCATTGAAACCACCAACCATCATTTGGTTAAACTGCTCAGGATGGTCAGGATCAGCTATAAAAAGAATGATTTGACTATGCACAGATACCCGATCGTTCGAGTAATCGGTTATCAAAATATTGCTCACCATATGTCTAGTTTTACGTATAGGTCGATTCTGAAATGATGCGAGGATTTGAGCTTTCCCTTGAATAAAGTCGTTAGGCTGACTAGGACGGGCATATTCTGCATCGTCAGTAAATAAATCACTTAAAGCTTGTAACTGCCCGGCATCATTGAATTGAGCAAAAGCTTGAATTCTCTGTGTTACAAGTGCTTGTATACTCAGTTGCGTCAAAATATCCATCATTCATCCTGCTCCAACCAGTGTTTTAAAGAGGCATTGACTTGATCCGCCGCTTCAACAGGTGACATATGACCGCTGCTTTCATAAATGTCCAATTGCGCGTTTGGATTGAGTTCGCACATCTGCTGATGTTGTTCCAGCGTACTCCATTGGTCTTGACGACCAACGCCCAAATACAAAGGAATCTGAATAGAACGAAAAACCTGTTCTACTGCAGGTCGCGTAAGCAAGGCATGGATTTGTTGTTTAAAACTGCTGAGGGTCTGGTTCAAAACCATTTCCTTCATAGGATTAAAAAGCTGTGGATGATCTCGATTGTTTTCATAGACCATTGGTTTAAGCCAATGGTCTATCAAATAATCCATGCCATGCTGTTCCGTTGATTGAATCAAAGCATAGCGATTTTCTGGTTCAGCGGCTTTTACGGGATGAATGCCAAAATCAAGAAGCGCAATTTTTTTTACCAAGTCAGGTGCCTGACGCATCACTTCTAGTGCGACACGCGCCCCCATACTATGGCCAATGATAATGCTTGGCTCTTGTAACTGGGCAATCACTTTTTTTGCCATCATCTCAAGAGAATCCATCTCAGGAAATGCAAAGGCAGTGGTTGAATAATCCTTTGAAAAAAATGCTTGTTGTGATTTCCACATGGTCTGATCACACAGTAGACCAGAAAGAAAAATAATTGGTGGATGCATACGGTCTATCCTGTTCAACAATCCTTTGAACTTTTTATGGCTATATGTATTTCATTGTTTTATATAAACAACTGATTGATATAGCGCAACACAATGAAAACACTTCTGAAGTAGAGCTTCTTGTTTATTTTGTATGCATCAAACCATAAAAGGTAATGCTTTCGATTGGCATCACCATGAATTTTATTTATGTGGGTAAAATCTTTTTTCATCATTTTTATTGAAGTGAGACAGCCTCCGTTGAGGCATTACACACAACTTTTAAACTATGAATCAGTGCTTTACTGGCTGCGGATTGAATACTATTTTTGCGGGAAATAATGCCAATTTGACGTGAGGTATATTGCAGATCAAAAGGGAGTTTCTTAATTAAGCCTTGATCCAATTCGTATTTCATTTGCTGTTCAGATACTACCGCAATCATATTGGATTGTAGTAGTAGACCTCGAGTTAGTGCCAAATCTCCTGTTTCTACAGTTGGTTCAGGCGGAGTCAAATTTAGATTGCGAAAATTATCTTCCATGAGTAGACGAGCAGGTGAATTTGCACGCGGTAGAATCCATTGCTGTTGTAGTGAGTCTTCGAACTGTATCTCTTTTTTCAATAGAGGATGTTTGTTTCGCACAACCATAAACATCTTTTCATCGAATAACACCTGTGACTCTAAATCTGAAGATTGCTGTTGTGGACGTAAGGCCCCGACAATAAAGTCGATATCACCAGAGCGCAACTGTGCCACCAAAGATTCATAGGCATTTTCAAAAGTTAGAAAGCGTACGGCTGGATATTTGCTTGCCAGTGAAGTAATGGCTTTGGGCAGCAGAAAAGTTCTTATTAACGGTAAAGCCCCAATACGAACAGTTCCTTGAAGTTTGCCAATAAAATTTGCTGTTTGATTGGGAAGGTCGTGAATGATATTTAAGCAGCGTTTGATGTTTTGTTGTATGTCATTGCAGATTGCAGTCGCTTTAATCCCGTTGGGTGTACGAATAAATAATTCGGTATTTAAGGCATCTTCGAGTAATTTGATTGCGGAACTGACTGCTGGTTGTGTGATATGCAGCAATGAGGCGGTATTTTTCATGCCTTTGGTCAGATAGAGCGTCGAGAAAATCTCTAAACGTCTGGTATTGTATAAAAAAAACGGCTCATTTATTTGTGCATGTTGAGGCATATCCGGTTGATTATATGCATAGACCAATTCAGGAATACGCTGTAATTCCTCAATTGCATTTTTAATTGGTGTATGCAGGAATTTTCCAATTTCCGTTAAGATCACGCCATTGTGATGACGTTCAAAAAGCTCCACATTCAATTGCTTCTCTAAATCGCCAATTGCACGGGTAATCGCGGATTGTGTACGAAAAAGATGTTCGGCAGCTTTAGATATATTTTGAAATTCAGCAACGACCAAGAAGAATTTTAGTTGCATTAAATTAATAAGATTATGCGTGTTCTGGTACATAAAGATCCTTCTTCAAAATATAAATAAAACTCATATCAGTGCGGGATAAAGTCATTATCTTTTCGACTTTGTACATGTGAACATTTCGGTACAAAGGAGATTATTTATGAACGACAATACTTCCAACAAAGCAGGTTTAGTCATCAGTGCTCACTCGGCAGATTTTGTATGGCGTGCAGGTGGTGCAATTGCATTACACGTTGAGCGCGGCTACAAAATGCATATTGTCTGCCTGTCTTATGGTGAGCGCGGAGAATCTGCGAAGTTATGGCGTCAAGCAGGGATGACCGAAGCAAAAGTAAAACAAGTGCGCGAGCAAGAAGCTCGTGCTGCAGCAGAAGCGCTCGGAGCTAGCATCGAATTCCTTGATTTGGGCGATTATCCATTGCCGAGCAATAACGACATTATTTTTAGATTAGCCGATATTTATCGTGAATTACAACCAAGTTTTGTGTTGAGCCATTCTTTACATGATCCGTATAACTACGATCATCCACGTGCCACACATTTAGCTCAGGAAGCTCGTATTATTGCGCAGGCGGAAGGACATAACCCTGGTCAAAAAATTGTGGGTGCACCACCGTTTTACTGCTTCGAACCGCATCAGCCTGAACAATGTAACTGGAAACCTGACGTACTGTTAGACATTACCAGCGTTTGGGATAAAAAGTATGCCGCAATTCAATGTATGCAGGGTCAAGAACATTTATGGGAATACTACACCCGTGTAGCGTTACAACGCGGTGTGCAGGCTAAGCGCAATATTGGGATTACCAATGCCAAAAATATTGTATATGCCGAAGGCTATCAAAGTATCTTCCCACGTGTTACGGAGGATTTAGCGTGAGCTTAATTGGGCGTAAAGGCGTAGTCGTTCGTAATATTGACCGTGCAGATTTCGATACCGTCAAAACATTAGCAACCTATGGTGTTGCAACCGTACACGAAGCGCAAGGGCGTAAAGGCTTGCTTGCACCCCGTATTCGACCAATTCAGCAAGGCGTATCTATTGCTGGGTCAGCCGTGACACTATCTGTTGCACCCGGCGATAACTGGATGTTCCATGTTGCGGTCGAACAATGCCAACCTGGCGATATTATTGTTGTCGCACCAACTTCGCCATGTAGCGATGGATTCTTTGGTGACTTGCTCGCAACCTCGATGCAAGCACGTGGCGTGGTGGGCTTGGTTGGAGATATCGGCATACGTGATAGCCAAGTCTTACGCGATATGGGCTTTCATGTGTGGTCAAGTGCAGTCTATTCACAAGGTACGGTAAAAGAAACGCTCGGCTCTGTGAATGTCCCAATTGTCTGTGCCGATCAATTGATTAACCCAGGTGATGCAATTGTTGCCGATGATGATGGTGTTGTTGTTGTCGCACGTACACAAGTGGCTAAAATCCATGAACTGAGCCAAAAGCGCATGGATTTGGAAGAATCAAAACGAGTCCGTATGGCGAATGGTGAACTGGGCTTGGATATTTATGAAATGCGCCCGAGATTGGAAGAAAAAGGGCTGATTTATGTAGACCGTTTGGAAGATTTGGAAGATTAAACCATGCAAACAAAAATACGGTGCATGCTCATGCGAGGAGGAACCTCAAAAGGCGCATATTTTCTCGCATCTGATTTGCCTCAAGATCCTGTATTACGCGATCAAGTGTTGCTTGCTGTTATGGGGTCACCCGATGTTCGTCAAATTGATGGGATTGGTGGAGGAGACTCTCTCACCAGCAAAATCGCCATCATTGGTGTATCGGACAGTCCCGAAGCAGATATCCACTATCTATTTGCACAAGTGAATGTTGATCAAGCCATTGTGGATTATGGACAGAACTGCGGCAATATTTTGGCTGGAGTAGCACCGTTTGCTTTAGAGCGTGGTTTGATTGAAGCAAAAGACCCGATTACCACGGTTCGGGTCTTTATGCAAAATACACAACAAGTAGCAGAAGTATTGGTGCAGACTCCAAATGCTGAAATAGAGTATGAAGGTGATACCGCGATTGATGGCGTTCCACATACGGCTGCTGAAATTGTTTTAAATTTTGAAAATATTGAAGGTTCAACTTGTGGTCGCTTACTGCCAACGGGACAGGCACAAGACATCATTTGTGATACGCCAGTCACCTGTATTGACTATGGCATGCCTGTCGTCCTGATTCGTGCATGTGATCTTGGTATTCAAGGTAATGAAAGCAATCAGGAATTGGATAGCAATATTCAATTGAAGCAACGCATTGAATCCATTCGTTTGATTGCTGGTCAGAAAATGAATTTGGGAGATGTCCGCTTAAAGACCATTCCTAAAATTTCAATTGTTTCCAAAGCATTATCGGGTGGTGCTATTAATACTCGCACCTTCATTCCGCATAAATGTCATGCTGCGATTGGCGTGTTTGGTGCAACCAGTGTTGCCACAGCATGCTTGATTGAAGGAACTGTAGCTGCTGATGTTGCCCAAACCACAAACGAGCTTGAGCAAAGACTCGAGATTGAGCATCCAACAGGGCGTTTTACGGTATTAATACAACGCGATCCTCAATATCAAATTATGGGTTGTGGTTTTATTCGAACGGCACGTGCGTTATTTGATGGCTACGTGATGATTCCTAAAACGGTTTGGTCGAATCGTTGAGTCATAAAACACGGCTAAAAATGGCAACCCATCGTTATTATGGATAACCATCATTTCATGAGTCTGTACTGGCAATGCCCATACATCTGCATTGCCAGAATCCAATGCTTCATTCAGTAAAAAAGAAGCTAGGACTAAAACAATCAAGGCTGAGTTTTCACACCCTTATCGATCAGCTAGTTAAATAGATATTTCCTAGCAATATAATTGTAAATAATAGGGTTTGTTGACATTTAC
>NZ_JAVIMT010000100.1:0-26529 GCF_031196675.1 Acinetobacter sp. 148
AACACCGCCGATGGATGTGCATTATAGACCATCTCATTCCCTTTGCAACCCCTTTTTCTAGCAATTCATGTCAAGCGGTCGTTTTTTAGGCTTTTTACTAGATATTAGATGAGATATTAAACTTTTTTTAGTTATTCAACTTCATGTAGAATAGATTATTCGTGCAATTGATTTGGCATTAACTCACCATGTGGCACTCCGCTAAGAAAGTATTATTTTGCATACTTGTAGTGTTTGCTACGAGTGGGCCTGCTTATGCCAATTCAAAACATAACTTTTATGTGCTCACTTTATCTATTTTAAGTTATAGCAAATGGGAGAATGTAAGCACGCCTACTCTTTGCGTAATTGATAATGCATCAATTACTTCTACCTTCCAGTCTTATATTCAACAATTATCTTATAATTATCGTGTACAAACCGTTAATGCTAAAGATTTTTCTAAATCTCATTGCCAGGCTGTTTATTTCTCTACTACACCACCTCAGCAGCAACAAAACTTAATTCAGAATTATCCATATCGTTCTTTGCTTTCTTTAAGTATTAATAATCCAGAATGTGAAGTTGGTAGTATCTTTTGTTTATATAATCAAAATAATTACACCACTTTTAAAGTTAACTTAGATGCATTAAGCCATTCCAAGGTCCATATTGATCCAAGGGTTTTACTCTTGGCTAAGAACGCGGAGTAAGGATTATGATATCTAAGTTGTATCAATCCACTTCGCTACATGCACTTTTTAGAAAGTCTCAATTTACGATTTTTGCTATAACTTTTTTTATTTGCTCTTTTACATTTGTATCAATTTCCGTTTTTACGATGGAAACTTATGCAAAACAAAATTTGCAATTACTTAGCCATACTCTTCTTGAGCGTATTCAGCCTGCCGTTGTGTTTAACGATAAGATCACGATCGAACAAATCTTAAATGAATACACAAATGATCACTCTATTCGAGCGATTCATATTTATGACTCTGAACATCACCTGATTGCTCAAAGTTTTAAATTGTCGAGTCAAACTTCGGTGTTAGAGAAATGGTTTGATCACTGGTTTTTAAATGAGCCAGTACATTTAACGATTTATCATCATCAACAGAATGTAGGTGAACTCACCCTTTTTGGTAGCTCTGAAAAAATATTGCAATTTTTAAAGATGATTATGGTCGGCCTTGCTATTGCGATGCTATTTATTGTTTGTGCATTGTGGTGGTCAGTGAATTTGACTTATCGTCAAATTATGCAAGCGATTTATCCACTCACCAATATTGCTCAAATCGTGAGTGAACAAAAAGCTTATAACCTTCGTTTTCCTTATAACCGAATTAAAGAGTTTCAAGATCTAAATACAGTTTTTAATGAGTTACTTGAAGAAATTCAGATTTGGGATAATCAGCTGCAAAAGGAAAATCGTAAATTATCGTTTCAAGCTCATCATGACCAGCTGACTCTATTACCGAATAGACATTATTTTTATCAAATATTATTAGATATGTTTGAAGATAAGGATTTTGATAATAAGTCAGCCTTATTGTTTATAGATAACAATAACTTCAAATCAATTAATGATCAGTTCGGGCATTTAGCTGGTGATGAAGTTTTAAAAGAGATGGCGAAAAGGTTACAAACGCGTTTACGTCATCAAGATTTTATTGCCCGTTTAGGCGGTGATGAATTTGCGGTTATTTTGCATTCCATTACGCATGCCGATCATTTAATATCTATTGCTGAAAATTTACTCGAAAGCTGTAAAGAACCTTTGCATCTAAATGATCAAACGATTTATTTCAGTTTTAGTGTAGGGATTGCTTTATCCCAATTTGCGTCTAGTCCAGAAGATTTTATTATGCAAGCAGATCAAGCGATGTATAAGGCTAAGACTTCTGAGCAACATTGGTTTATTTATAAACCAGAGAATTAAATTTAGGCTAATTTATGAATACAAGATCTTTGAAACTCTCCTTTATTGCATTGCTGTGCATTGCGCTTGCAGGCTGCTTGAGTTTTGGTCCATTGAAATATCGTCAAGTAAAAATGCTAAAAAAAGAGGGATTTGTACTTACTAATGAAGGCTGGACTCTAGGTTTACCGGAACGCTTATTATTTGATTTTAATGACGCAACATTAAAACAAAGTCATGAAGCAGAGCTTACACGTTTAGCAAATCAATTAAATAAATATGATTTGAATAAATTAAAAATCGTTGGTCACACTGACGATGTAGGTAATCCTGAATACAACCAAAAGTTATCTGAAGAACGTGCACAAAGTGTTGCGAACCTCTTCTTGACTCACGGTTTTAAAAAGGAAAATATTTACGTTATTGGACGTGGTTCAACTCAACCGTATGTACCGAATACAACCAATGAAAATCGGGCAATTAATCGTCGTGTTGCTATCGTAATTATTCCTTAAATTTCTCATTATAAAAAAGCCAATCCTTTGTGATTGGCTTTTTTGTTTTATACAAGTTCAATAATATCAATAGTAGGCGGTACACGAAATCTTAATGGTATTCCAACCATACCTGTTCCTACGGTAACAAATACATCAGCGTGTTCATGCGAATAGAAACCACGTTTATGGCCTAAAATTGATACTTTTTTCATAATATAGTTGGTTACCCACGGAAGTTCGACCTGCCCTCCATGTGTATGACCTGACAACATTAAAGGGCGGTTAGGTAATTTAGGGACCATATCTACCGTATCAGGGTTATGGGAAAGAATTAACCATGGTTTATCTTGAGGTAAGTCTGGCATTGAACGCATATCGGTTTTCCCTGCCCATAAGTCACCAATCCCGATTAAACGAAACTCATCAAACTCAACAATTTCTCCTTCGATATCCATTACATCATTGTAGTGAAGTGCATCTTTTAATAACTGTTGAATAGGCGGACCCGGATATTGCTCGTCATGGTTCCCTGGAACTGAATAAACTGGAGCTTTAATATCTTTAAGTACACTCAGTTCCTGTACTAGCTTATCTTCTGGCTCATAAGTCCAGTCTCCTGCCACAACTACTAAGTCTGGCTGTTGTTCATTAAGCTTTTTCACAATGATTTTGAGTTGACGTTCATGCCCAGAGAATAGGCCTATATGTAAGTCTGCAATTAAAGCGACTTTTACAGGTTTAGCAAAACGGTGATCTGGGTTTAAACGATATTGGTGAACATCGACACGTACCATATGTGGCTCTATAAAACGTGCGTAAATGAGAATACCGCTTAATAAAAAGATAAAAATGGTTTCATGAATTGAGTAATAACCTATCCAACCGGCATATAAATTAAAGAACCAAAGTGGAATAAGAAGATAAGATAGATAAAAAGCAAGTAAGTGAACAAAAGCTTTAAATGGATGAATCGTTTCAGTACGTGATTGATGAACCCAGGCTTCAATAATTCCCCAGAGAGCAAGTATTGAAAAAATAAGGTAAAAACAAAAGATGATTGAATTTGGGTTCCACATTACGATTCTCGACTTATCTTATATTGATTGCTAGTAATCAAATTCAATATTTATCTTTCAATATGCACGAATTATACTCTAGCTCACCTTATCGTATGTATTGATTATGGCACAATCCTTTCATTCCAAACAGCTTCAAACTCATCAACTGGCTAAAGGCTTTTTGATTAAAGCTTCTATAGTCGTATGTTCAAGTTTCGCTGTGGCTTTGACAGGTTGTAGCACATTACCCAAACATAGCCCTGAACCAATCCAGTACGCACGAGATATCGATACATCTCAAACTTCTCTTTCAAAAATTATTACGCCTTTACGTGAAAAAAATCCGAATTTAACGGGTTATCATCTTTTAAATGATCCCTTAGAAGCACTCGCGGCTCGCTTAAGGCTGATTGATAAAGCCGAAAAGACTTTAGATTTACAGTACTATATTTGGGATAACGATAAAGTCGGTGCCTTAGCTTTACATGCAATTATTCGTGCTGCTGATCGTGGTGTTAAAGTACGTTTATTAATTGACGATAATAATGCTAAAAAGATGGAAGGCGTGTTACTCGCGCTTTCTCAACATAAAAATATTGAAGTTAAATTATTTAACCCCTACCGTTTCCGCAAATATCGCGCGATGGATATGATTTTAGACTTAAAACGTATCAATCGTCGTATGCATAACAAGAGCTTTATTGCTGATAATCAGGTTGCGCTTATTGGTGGGCGCAATATGACAAATCAGTATTACAACGTCAGCGACAGTTATCAATTTTCTGACGTCGATGTCATGTTGGTTGGTGCTGCCGTTGATGATATCGTGAATTCTTTTGATGACTACTGGAATCATGAATATGCATATTCAGTCCAAAGTATCGTCAGTGCTCAACAACACCGTTTGCGCTATGAAAGCTTAAAACAACAACTTGATGCTCATTATCAACAAGCCACAGTTCAGAACTTCCTTGACTTAACCTCTAGATCACATGCTTTTGATAAATGGTTAGACCGTAATATTAAATTTGATTGGGTTAAAGCAGAGGTTGTGAAAGACTCACCTGATAAAATTAGATCAAAAGCGAAAAAAGAAGAACATTTAAATTTCCAATTGATTAACCATTTGGAGAAACCAGAAAGCAATGTCGACCTGATTTCGGCTTATTTTATTCCAGAAAAGCAAGGCGCTAAAATTTTAAGTACGCTTGCTAAAGAAGGTGTAGAAGTTCGAGTTTTAACAAACTCATTCAAAGCAAATGACGTAGCTGTTGTTCATGCGTTTTATGGAAAATATCGTAAAGAACTTTTGAAAAACGGCGTTCAACTGTATGAGTTTTTACCAACTCCAGATAAACGCGATTTAAATAAAAATACGGATGAGCTGGCAACCAAAGCAAAAGTAAACATGAAAGGTTTAAGCCGCTCAAGTTTACACACCAAACTTATGGCATTAGATGAACAGGTTTTTATCGGTTCATTCAACTTTGATCCACGTTCGGCGTATTTAAATACTGAAATTGGCGTAATTTTAGATAGTCCATCACTGGCCAAAACAATTCACCATACGATGGATGAAAACTTAAACAAATATGCTTATAAATTAAAGCTCGACCCAAACAATCATATTTACTGGCAACAGGAAACTCCAAAAGGCCCTGTAATTTATAAAAAAGAACCAGAAATGAAATGGTGGCAAAAGGCAGGCATGAAACTACTATCATGGCTGCCACTCGAAGGTTTTATGTAATTAACTTTTTGGCTTAAGTACTTTTTTATGTAATTGAGCCAATCCTTCAACCATTTTTTCTTGCACTTCTTGAGTCAAACTTTTTACATCATGGCCTTCTACCGAAATAGGAGGAAGTGTAAGTAAATGAGCTGTTACTTTCGGCATTTCTAGCACACGTTGAATATGCTCAACGAATGACATCTCACCAATAAATGGTGCAACGGTATCTAACTCACCATGACGGTTTACGTAACAGATTAAACATACCTGTACCGGACGCTGAGCTTCGATAGCAGCTCCGAGTAAACGACCATGAACCCGCTTAACAGAATGGCCATCTGTAGTAGTCGCTTCAGGGAAAAATAAAACTGGAATATTTTGTTTTAAAAATTCGGTAATTTGCTCTCGAATTTTAATGGAGTCACCTGATCCACGTTTAATAAATAAGGTGCCCCCACCTTTCGCCAAATTGCCAAGAATAGGCCACTTTTCTATCTCGGCTTTAGCTAAGAAGAAGACACGTGCACCTGAACCTAAAACGGCGATATCAAGCCAAGAAATATGGTTACTCACCCATAAAGCGGGCTCTCTGGGGATTGTGCCATGTACTTGAACTTCAAGATTAAACACTTGGCATAAACGACGACAGAAATATTGAACATATCGAGTGTTAACAGGGTTATTTGGATCTTTATAAAGTCCATGACGATAAACTAAGTAAAAACCTTCACTGATTGCCGCAGTCGCTGAAGTAACTTTTTTTCCGTATAAACCTATTTTTGAAAATTTCTTTAACGTTGAATTCACTATACTTTGCGTTTGAGTCATAAAATTTCACTAACGATCAATCATTGTTATACCCATCTCGAGCCATTCTATACGTTTCGGAATAAACTTGCATCGCTGTGTGATAGACACAAATAAAAATAAAATGCGCTGTAGTTAATCTAAAGAATAAGAGTAAACCCTTTCCCCTTTTGTCCAAGTTTCCTCTAGAATAAAGTTTTACCTTATTCAGGATTTATAGCCACGTGGAATATGTTGATCGGCATCAAGGCGGTGAACGCACACTATTAGTGAGTGTGTCTGTACAATTATTAGATGATCTGGATGCCGAAGAATTTGCTCTACTTGCACAGTCAGCTGGTGCAGATATTCTTGAGCACATTAAAGTTCAACGTAATAAACCGGACCCTAAGTTTTTTATTGGTTCAGGTAAAGTTGACGAGATTGCAGAACAAGTTCAGGACTTAGAAGCAAGTCTTGTTATTTTTGATCATGCATTAACCCCTGCCCAAGAGCGTAATTTAGAAAAGATTTTAAAATGCCGCGTTATTGACCGCACCGGTCTCATCTTAGATATTTTTGCCCAGCGCGCGCGGACCCATGAAGGTAAATTACAAGTTGAACTTGCTCAGTTAAAACATTTATCAACCCGTTTAATCCGTGGTTGGTCTGCTGATTTTGAACAACAAAAAGGTGGTATTGGTTTACGCGGTCCTGGTGAATCACAACTCGAAACAGACCGTCGTCTCATTCGTGTTCGTATTACCCAGTTAAAAGATAAGTTAGAGAAAGTCCATCAAACCCGTATGCAAGGACGAGCTGCAAGACAAAAAGCTTCGATCCCAACTGTTTCATTAGTCGGTTATACCAACGCGGGTAAATCAACCTTATTTAATATTTTAGCAAAAAGCGATGTGTATGCAGCCGACCAACTATTTGCAACACTTGATCCAACCTTACGTCGTCTAGAATGGGATGGAATTGGTACGGTGGTCCTAGCAGATACTGTAGGGTTCGTACGAAACTTACAACATGATTTGGTCGAATCATTTAAAGCAACTTTAGAAGAAACGCTTGAAGCTACCCTGCTTTTACATGTCATCGATAGCAGTAGCCATGACATGCTTGACCAGATTGAAGCCGTTGAAGGTGTATTGAAGGAAATTGGAGCGGATGCACCCGTACTTCGTGTTTATAACAAAATTGATTTGAGTGGCGAAGAAGCGAAAATTATTTATTCAGAGCCTCATGTTCCAGATCGTGTTTATGTATCTGCACATTCAGGTTTAGGTCTAGATTTACTTCGTCAAGCCGTACAAGAATGTCTAATGGGACAACTTCAACACTTCTCATTGGTACTTAAACATGCTTATGGCAAATTGCGTACTCAACTTTATGCTTTAAATGTCATTCAATCTGAGCATTATGACGATGAAGGGCTATTACATATTGATATACGAATTGCACCTCATAAGCTTGAGCAGTTAATTCGCCAAGCCAAACTCCCTATAGATGAGATATTAGGTGAACGCGCAAGTCAGTTTAAAAGACCGCTGGAAGAGTTTGAAATCAAGCACTAGATCAGTTAAAACTTGATAAGTAAACTTTTAGAGATAAAAAATATGGATAAGATCAAAAGTATAGACTGGGCAGCATGGGTAGGAACCTTACTACTTATTATCGGTTTTCGCGAAGGCTCAGTCATCGTTATGCGTGCTTTTGGTCATCCAGAGTTAGGCAATCTGGTAGGTTTAATTAGTTTACTTATCGTTTTACTGATTTGGCGTAAATTTAAGAAAATCCCGTTAAGACTTGTCGATACTAATAATAAAGTCATGAAAGAAAGTGGTTTTGCTTTTTTACCTATTTGTGCAGGCTCCTTAATTATGCTGGTACATATGGGTAAAGAAATTCCGTTATTTCTTTTTGTTTTGGTAGTGAGCACCCTTATACCCTTGTGGGTCTATGCAAAAATGGCAAAACATTGGTTATAAGGAGAATAAAATGTTTATGATTCTTTATGGATTTTTGATCACTTTAGTTGGCTACCTTTGTGCAAAACCATTAAACCGCCGCTTTCCTCAAGTTCCTCTTTTAGTTTTCGGCATGTTCATTGTCATTGGGCTATTGTCAATCTTGAAAGTTCCCTATGAAGAATATCGACTTTACGTAAATGATTTATTCAGCCATTTATTAGGATATGTCACGGTTGCTTTAGCTATACCTTTGGCTGCAATGCGTTATGACGATTTACCTCTTAAATCGGTGATTGGTATTTTATGCTTTGCCAGCATTAGTGCCGTTGCTTTACCAATGGGCCTTGCTTACCTATTGCATATGTCTGAGCCGACTATTTTGGCTTTTGCTACACGTGCAGTAACCACCCCAATTGCTTTAAACATCGCGACCTTATTACATGCTCCAGAGACATTAGTCACTCTCATTGTGATTTTATCCGGAGTTATTGGTGCAGCATTTTCACCATTTTTACTTAAGCATATACACGATGAAAGAGCTTCAGGTTTAGCTCTAGGCTTAGCTGCACATGCAATTGGAACTGCTCAGGCTTGGCAACGTGGACCTGTAGCAGGTCGTTATGCGGCATTTGGCATGGCATTAAATGGTGTATTTACTGCTATTTGGCTACCAACCTTTATGTTATCTTTTGGAATACACTGATTAAAAAGTAGTTTAAATAAACATTGAACCCGTTATTAATTACAAATAAGATGGACCTTTCAAATCTAAAAGGATTTTTTGATTATGGGGAAATTTTTTGTTGGAGCTTTGCTCCTAGTGGGAATAAATACAGCTACTTTTGCAGCTGATATTACAGGTCTTTGGCAAACGATTGACGATAAAACAGGTACACCTAAAGCACATGTAGAAATACGGAAAGAGGCAAATGGTACTTATGCAGGTAAAATCGTAAAAATTACACCGCGTCCAGGTTATACACCAAAAGAAATTTGTGATAACTGCCCTGCACCTTATACCAATAAGCCTATTTTAGGCTTAGATATCGCAACCGGGCTCAAGCAAACTGATAATTCAACCTATATAGGTGGAAAAATTCTAGACCCAAATACGGGTAAAGTTTACGGATTAAAAGCAAAACTCAGTGCAAACGGTAAACGTCTACATATGCGCGGTTACCTTGGGGTATCTGCTTTAGGCCGTAATCAGATCTGGATTCGCCTAGAATAAATATCTTAAAAATAAAAAAGCCGCTTCGGCGGCTTTTTTATTACATAACAGGGTTACTCACAGAAAAAGCTTGTTGATCTTCAAGACGATAAGCAATTAAGTTTTTACCCCATACACAACCGCCATCAACATTTTGGATGTGCTCACTAATAGTTCTACCCTCTAGAGCAGCCCAATGTCCAAAAAATATTTGATGGGTTTGTGCAGCCTTACTTGGAAATTCAAACCACGGTAAATAACCTTCTGGCATTGGTGCATCTAAAGTATCTTTAAAACTAAACTCCAGCACCCCTTCTGCATTAGTTAAACGCATACGAGTTAAGTAATTGGTAATACAGCGTAAACGTTCATTACCTGTCAAATCATCTGTCCAAAGATCGGGTTTTGAACCATACATTTCAGCTAAAAATGCATCTAGCACAGATAAATCATCATGCGCCAATACAGCCTCAACTTCTTTTGCCAATGCAGCAGTTTTTTGTGCATCCCAAATACAAGGTACACCTGCGTGCGTCAGTATTGTTTGTTCATTTGGAAATAAACATAACGGCTGTTTACGTAACCAATCGATAAGATCATCACCATCCACGGCGTCAATAACATCCTGCGTGCGATCTTTTTCTTTAATTTCCTTAAGACCACGAGCACCGGCAATCAGGGTTAAATCATGATTACCTAATACGGTAGCAGCAGCCCCTCGATCAGCTAGTTTTTTAATAAAACGTAGAGCACCTACAGAGTTTTCACCACGTGCAACCAAGTCACCAGCAAACCAGATAAAATCTTGATCAGGGTCAAAACGTATTTCTTTTAATAGCGCTTTGAGTGCCTCAAAACAACCTTGCACATCTCCAATTACATAGTTATAGCGCTTAGTCATTTATGCCACCATTTGATCTGCCAAAGCCACAAACTCTGCAAGAGTTAAAGTTTCTGGACGAGCCATTGGGTCGACTCCTGCTTTCTCGAAACCATCTTCTGCTAACATACCTTTAAGACTGTTTCTTAGCGTTTTACGGCGCTGAGTAAAGACGTGGGCAACCAAGCGAGCTAAAGCTTTTTCATCTTTCGCCGTAATTGGCTTTTGTTCGTAAGGAACCAAGCGAAATACTGCACTTGTCACTTTTGGTGGCGGGTTAAATGCGCCTGCTGGAACTTCAAATAAAAAGGTAGGCTGACAATAATATTGGATCATGACTGATAAACGGCCATATTCTTTTGTATTCGGTTCAGCAGTAATACGTTCTACCACTTCTTTTTGCAACATGAAGTGCATGTCTTTAACTTGGCTACCAAATTCCAAGAGATGAAAAAGTAATGGTGTAGAAATGTTATAAGGCAAATTGCCGACAACGCGTAATGGACGCCCATCTTTTACAAGCTGACTAAAATCATATTTTAATGCATCAGCTTCTACGATAGTTAAACGTTCTGGATGTGGCACGCGTTCAGGTAAGCCGGCAGCTAAATCACGGTCTAATTCAACTACAGTTAATGCATCACATTCTCCAATTAAAGGAGAAGTTAAAGCAGCTAAACCTGGACCAATTTCAACGATATTATCACCCGTACGCGGATTGACTGAGCGTACAATTTTGGCAATGACTCGTTGATCATGTAAGAAGTTTTGACCAAAACGTTTACGAGCTTTATGCCCTTCATCTTTCGGGTTTAGGGCATTAATTTGATACATAGAACATTTCCAACATGAAAAATTTAACTCGCTGCCAAGGATAAAGCTAAATCGACAGCGACATTTAAACTTGAGCTTTTTGCCAATCCTGTCCCAGCTAAAGACAGAGCAGTACCATGATCGACCGAAGTTCGAATAAATGGTAAGCCCAATGTGATATTGATTGCTTCACCAAAACCCTGTGATTTTAACACAGGTAAGCCTTGATCATGGTACATCGCAAGAACAGCGTCAGCATTTTTAAGATGTTCAGGCGTAAATAAAGTATCAGCTGGCAAACTTAAACTTAATTTAACTCCCTGTGACCGGTAGCTCTCAAGTACCGGATTGATCGTATCAATCTCTTCACGTCCCAAATAACCATCTTCGCCTGCATGAGGATTTAACCCACATACTAAGACTCGAGGATCATTAATTTTAAACTTGGTCTTTAAGTCGTGAAGTAAAATATCAATCACTTGATGCAAGCGTTCTTTGGTAATTGCATCCGCGACATCTCTTAATGGTAAATGAGTGGTCGCCAGAGCCACCCGCAACGTTTTTGTTGCCAGCATCATAACAACACGCTCTACGCCTGCAAATTCTTGATAATATTCAGTATGTCCACTAAATAAAATCCCTGCATCATTAATCACCGACTTTTGAACAGGAGCAGTGGTTACACCGACGCTCTTACCAGACATAGCATAATCAGCTGAGCGACGTAATTGCTCTAATACATAAGCGGCATTAGCAGCATTAAGCTGTCCATCAACGACTATAGTTTCTAGGGGTACATGTTCTATATAAAGCTCGCCTTGCAAAGACGATTCAGCTTGTCCGCTATACTCTAAAAATTTAATGTCTAGACCAAGCTTTTGAGCGCGTTGTTGTACTAGATTTCGATCAGCCAAAACCACAACAGGACGTTCATCAACCCGTTTTGCCAGACTCAAACAAATATCTGGACCAATACCGGCAGGTTCACCGGAAGTGACATATAAAGGCAGCACAATCACCCCCGACACATCTCTAAAATTTGAATTATTTTAACATATCCTACATTCATCGGATTAGGGATAAAATTATGTAGCTTATATGGGATTTTTCTTGTGATTGACAACAAACTCGTTTAGAATCTCGTCTCCTTTTTGTTTGAGCGATGTCTAGCTCAAACCAACTATAATAGGTAGTGTTTGAATGAAAACTCTCAGCGCAAAGCCTGCTGAAGTACAACACGATTGGTTCGTTGTTGATGCTACAGGTAAAACTCTTGGTCGTTTAGCGACTGAAATTGCACGTCGTTTACGCGGTAAGCACAAAACTTCTTATACTCCTCACGTTGACACTGGTGACTACATCATCGTTATCAATGCTGAACAAGTTCAAGTGACTGGTAACAAAGCGCTTGACAAGAAATACTATCGCCACACTGAATTCCCAGGCGGTTTAAAAGAAACTAATTTCGAAAAATTAGTTGCTCACAAACCTGAAGAAATCTTTGAACGTGCTGTTAAAGGCATGTTGCCAAAAGGTCCTCTTGGTTATGCAATGATCAAGAAGATGAAAGTGTACGCTGGTAGCGAGCATCCACACGCTGCTCAACAGCCACAAGTTTTGGACATCTAAGGGATACAGCACATGGCTACTAATTATGGTACAGGTCGCCGTAAGACCGCAACTGCACGTGTTTTCTTGTCAGCTGGTACAGGCAAACTCGTTATTAACAACCGTACTTTAGAGCAATATTTCGGTCGTGAAACTGCTCGTATGGTTGTTCGTCAACCTTTAGAGCTTTTAGAAGCTACTGAAAAATATGACCTTTACATCACTGTTAAAGGTGGTGGTATCGGTGGTCAAGCTGGTGCGATCCGTCACGGTATTACTCGTGCACTTATCGCTGCTGACGAAACTTTAAAACCTGTTCTTCGTCAAGCTGGTTTCGTTACTCGTGATGCTCGTGAAGTTGAACGTAAGAAACTTGGTTTACGTAAAGCTCGTAAACGTCCTCAATTCTCTAAACGTTAATTCGTTTACCGAATCGGACAAAAAGCCTTGGTTTTCCCAAGGCTTTTTTATTGCATATTCATTTTGTAGATGAGTGAAACAGATAAATATATGAAACTCTATCTTTGTCACCGTGATTTCCACGCATATTTTTAGTATTCTAACCGATTCACACAACCATACCTTGTGATATGTCGGTCGAAAACACCTCAATTCAGGGAATTACCCTTTACAGCCATGCTGATGATTTCCGTTCACACTGGATCCGTTTTTTATTGGCAGAAAAACAAATTAAATATCAATTAATCGTGACTGATCACGAAGATGAAGATCTGGCAAGCCTAAATCCTTATAATCAATTGCCAATGCTGGTTGAGCAAAATCTTAAATTATTTTCAGCACCTATCATTGCTGAGTATCTCGATGACCGATATCGTCAGAATAAACTATATGCCGATGCCCCTATGGCACGTGCAGAGCAACGCCAATATATTTGGCGTCTTGAAAATGATTGGTTTAAGTTGGCCGATCATATGCTCAGACATGCAGATACATTAAATATAGAACAAAAACAAAAAGCACAAAAAGAATTGCGTGACACCTTAATATCACTTACCCCTTTATTTCAGCATTTCCCTTATTTTATGTCCGAAAATTTTTCAATCCTGGACTGTATGCTTGCTCCAATTTTTGTGAGACTTAATAGCATGGGAATTGATTTACCAAAGCAGCAGTGTCGACCTATATTTTTGTATTGTAAACGTATCTTTAGCCGCCCTTCTTTTGTTAAATCAATGACGCCCCAAGAGAAAACCCGTTACAATGAACTATTAAATATGGAATAGTGTGATATGTCTGAGCAAACTATTGAATTAACCCCTACACGTCCTTATCTTGCTCGTGCAATCTATGAATGGATTTGTGACAATCAACTCACACCTTATTTACTCGTTGATGCAACACAACCACACACTGATGTACCACAACAGTTTGTGAAAGATGGGCAAATTGTTTTAAACATTGTGCCTCATGCGGTACATCAACTACTCATTAGCAATGATGCGATTACATTTTCAGCACGTTTTGGCGGCGTTTCCAAAGATATTTACGTACCTATTCAAGCAGTTTTAGGTATTTATGCACGTGAAAATGGACAAGGTTTATTCTTTGACCCTGAAGAATATGCCAATGTAGCGCCTGTAGAAGATAAGTTAGACTCAGAAACACAAGAAACATCTGAACCAACCAAGAAAAAGCCAACATTAAGAATTTTAGATTAATTTTAGAGGAATAAAGTATGGCATTTGATTTAGTCCAATACTTTGCTGAGCAAATAAAAATTCAAAAGCCTCAGCTTTTAAATCAATATCCAGCCAATGAGAAAAATAAGCTGATTGACGAAGTGAATATATTGACGCTTGGTAAATTAATCAGCTTATGGCGTCAGGACGACAATAAAATTTATCATGAAATCAAAACTGCCGATCCATTGTATATTCAAGAAGTTGCACGTCATCTAACTACGTCAAAACACAATAAGTCAGTTTTAAAAAATGCTGAACTTGAGCAAAGTATTTCTGAGATTCTGGCATTACAGTTAACAGAACTTAATCAACTTGATGAGACTGGTGGTTTCGGCCAAAGTGGTTTAAAAGAGCTCATTTTAGGGCAAGTTGAACATTTATCTGGCCAAGCTGAAGATTGGGTTTGGTCAACAAACCATCTAACAGAGCTCATTGGTTCTAAACCTGTTGAACAAGAAGAGCTATCATTGGATGCAACAATGAAGGAGTTCAACCAAATGGTTCACCAAGCCCAACCACATCATGAAGATTTACACGTTGAAGAGCAACCTATCGAAACTTTTATTCCTGGATGGTCAAAAGTTATCGCTCCTCTTGTTGCTTTAGCTATTTTAGGCTATCTCTATTGTATGTATACACAGCTTGTATAATTTTGTTTTTTATAATTAAAGGGAACGTATGTTCCCTTTTTTGATTTAAATAATCATCCTTTATAAATCAATAATGATTACCAGTAACCACAATTGCTCTTCTCTTAAATTTGGACACTAAACAGCATTTGCCGTTTTTTCACTTGTTGACCTTGCTGACTTAAAATTTCATCGACTACACCATCCACATCAGATTTAATCTGTTGCTGAATTTTCATGGCTTCAAGAATCAATAGTGTTTGGCCCTTCACTACTTGATCGCCTTCATTGACCAGAATATTCACCACAGCCCCATCCATCGGTGCTCGAATTTTGCCGTCTCCTGCTACATCGGTAGCTTCTGGTGCAGCGTAAGTCATATTGCGTATCGGAACATTGCCATTATCTCGATCTAGATAAAGTTGATCATCATCCAATACATATTGAACACGGCGACGTATACCATCAATTAAATACACTAGCTGTTCTGGCGTTCTCTCAAGCACATCAATACAAACTACTTGATCACAGAACTGTACCGTGAATGTGTTATTTACAGATGAAAGCTGCAATTGAATTTGCTGATCGGCAGTTTGTAATTTTAACGGTAATGGCACACCAAGCCCAGTTTGCCACACTGCAGGACCTTTACTTTGGCTAAATAGTGCCGCAGCAATCGCTAAGATTTCTAAAGATAAAACTTGATAGTGTAAGCTCGGATCATTTTGGAAATGCTGTTGGATAAATGCTGTATTGGTATCCCCTGCGACAACAACTGGATGGCGCAGTAAATTGACCAAGAACTGTTTATTACTATTCACTCCAAGTAAAACACTATCATCGACTGCACGAGCCAGTAAGCGAATTGCATCCTCACGGGTTTTCCCATAGGCAATCACCTTTGCTACCATCGGATCGTAAAATGGACTGACTTCATCAGTTGCTAACATGCCATGATCGATTCGCACATTTGGCAAGGTTGCAGGCTTCCAACGTAAAATTTTTCCTGTTTGTGGCAAAAAGTCCTGACGTGGGTCTTCTGCATACAAACGTACTTCGATCGCATGTCCATTTAAGGTCAATTCCTGTTGCTTTAAAGGTAACTGCTCACCATTCGCCACACGTAACTGCCATTCAACTAAATCCAACCCTGTAATAAGCTCAGTGACCGGATGTTCTACCTGCAAACGGGTATTCATCTCCAAAAAGTAAAATGCACCCGATACATCTAGCAAAAACTCAACTGTACCTGCCCCAACATAAGCACATGCTTTTGCCGCTGCTACGGCTGCCTCACCCATTTTCTGACGCAGTTCAGGCGTCATCACCGGACATGGAGCTTCTTCAACTACTTTTTGATGACGGCGCTGAATTGAACAATCACGTTCAAACAAATACACATAATTGCCGTGAGTATCACCAAAAACCTGAATTTCGACATGACGCGGAGCAATAACTGCTTTTTCCAAAATGAGCTCGCCAGAACCAAAAGCATTTTCAGCTTCTGAACGTGCGGTTTGTAATGCCTCAAACAACTCGGATGCTTGCTGTACCAAACGCATGCCGCGACCGCCACCACCCGCAGAAGCTTTGACCATAATTGGAAAGCCAATCTGCTCAGCTTGAGTTGCTAAATATTCGAGATCTTGTCGGTCACCTTCATACCCCGGCACACAAGGGACGCCCGCCTCAATCATGGCGATTTTTGAAAGGCGTTTACTGCCCATTAACTCAATTGCAGAAGCGGTAGGCCCAATAAAGGTAATCTGGTTGTCGATACACGCCTGAGCAAAATCAGTATTTTCTGACAAAAAACCATAGCCGGGGTGAACTGCATCCGCCCCTGTTTTTTTGCAAGCTTCAATAATTTTAGCGATGGAGAGATAAGACTCCGATACTTTTGAAGCACCAATATAAACAGCTTCATCAGCCTCTTGCACATGGCGAGCATTACGGTCTGCATCGGAATAAACTGCGACGGTTTGGTAACCCATTGCCTTGGCTGTTTGCATCACCCGAACTGCAATTTCACCACGATTGGCAATCAGTACTTTTGAAAATTTCATTATTTTTATCCTTATCTCTTATGACTCATCGGCCCAATTTGGTAACCTTTTCTGGATAAAAGCCATCGTTCCTTCTTGTCCTTCAGCACCATCAACTGCTTGGGCAAACTGCTGTGCAGCATCATCTAGCAACTCATTTAAAGGTTCATTGAGTGTTCGATGTAACAGTGCTTTAGTCACACGTGAAGCTTGAGGAGCTGCTCGTTTAATGTGTTGAATGGTTTCCTGTAAAGCTTGTTCAAGTTCAATTTCATTATGTGCAATTTGATGAATCACACCGACACTTAGTGCTGTATGCCCTTCAAAACGCATGCCGAGTAAAGCCAGTCGGCGTGCCTGAGTCAGGCCAATACGTTTCACCACAAAAGGAGCAATTTGAGCAGGAATCACACCAAGCCCAGTTTCAGGTAAACCAAACTGCGCATTATCACGACTGATGGCAACATCAGAAACACATGCCAGCCCAAAACCTCCACCCAACACCGCACCTTCTAAAATGACCACAACAGTCTGTGGTGCAGCTTCAACTTGCTCAAGCATGGTACCAAAACGGCGGTTAAAATTAGTATAAGGTTGTAGACTACCAACGTTAGTTGCTTCAACGCGTAAAGCAGCCATGTCTTTAATATCACCACCTGCGCAGAAAGTCCCACCTTCACCACGAAAGATGACTGCACGAATTGAAAGATCATTGCGAATGGCAGTAAAAACTTGTTGAATCGCATTGACCATATTCAAGTTCATGGCATTACGGCTCTCCGGTCGGTTTAACCAAAGATATAAAATACTGCCGTCTTGTTCTAATTGAATACTGTCATCAATATCTAAAGCTTGAAGCGATGCTGAAAGTGTCATGGCTGATTCCTTATTTTTGTTTTTTTGGCAAGATATCCATCAACTTACAGATAATCCCTAACATAATCTCATCTGCGCCACCCCCAATAGAGCCTAAACGACCATCACGATATAGCTGGGATGCAGGGTTATCCCACATAAAGCCATTGCCGCCCCAATATTGCAAGCAGCTATCGGCAACTTCACGGCTTAAACGGCCTGCTTTGAGCTTTGCCATAGATGCCAGCTTAGTCACATCTTCACCCGCAATATGCTGTTCACACGCTTGGTAGGTTAAGGCTTTAAGCGCTTCTACTTCAGTCATGAGTTCGGCAAAACGAAAATGGATATATTGGTTATTAATGAGTGGTTGACCAAATGTCGTACGCTCTTTGGTATAGGCGATAGTCTTTTGAATTAAATTTTCCAAACCACCAATCGCATTAGCACAAGCCCATAAACGCTCTTCCTGAAATTGCATCATCTGCATCATGAAGCCCATACCTTCAACGCCAACCAAGTTACGCTGAGGTACACGTACATTGTCTAAATAAACCTGCGCTGTGGTCGTTGAACGCATCCCTAATTTATTTAACGGCTCTGAAAAACTAATCCCTTTAGTTTTGGCTGGCACAATAATCATCGACTTATTAACATGTGGTTTATCGTCAGATGTGTTGGCCAATAGGCAGAAGAAATCAGCCTGCAATGAGTTGGTAATCCACATTTTGCTACCGTTAATGACATAGTCATCGCCATCTTTTTTAGCAGTTGTTTTAATAGCAGCAACATCCGAACCAGCATGTACTTCCGATACCGCAATTGAGGCAACATATTCTCCAGCAATGGCTGGTGTTAAAAACTCATCACGTAATTCTTTGCTACCAAAACGCGCCAAAGCAGGTGTTGCCATATCGGTTTGTACACCAATGGCTAAAGGCACACCGCCGCAAGCTGCGCGTCCAATTTCTTCAGCCACAACTAAGTTATAAGAGTAATCTAAAGCCAGACCACCATTTTCCTCAGGCTTACAAATCCCCAATAGGCCAAGATCACCCATCTTTTTAAATACTTCGTGGATCGGGAAACGTCCAGCTTCTTCCCATTCCGGAATATTCGGATTCAGTTCATTTTCAACAAATTGACGCGCTGTGCGACGTAATGCTTCATGTTCGGCAGTAAATTTCATGGCGTTGTTCCTATTAATTTTTTTAATTACGGTAAAGATTGATTAAAAACGAGACACACCAAAACGCGTCGGATTTAGTTCGCGTTGCTGTGCTTCATAAATAGTTTCTAAAAGGAAAATAAGTAATTTACGGGTATCTCGCGGGTCAATAATGCCGTCATCATGTAGCATGGCCGTATTGAAAAGCGCGGTAGATTGCTGCTCTAATTTCATCGCAGTACTTTGCTCAAGAAAATCGAGCATTTGCGGATTCGGTTCCTGCCCGGAAGCTTTTTGTTTCCCTTCAGCAACAATACGTAGTACCTTTCCGGCCTGTGCAGCCCCCATTACAGCAACATGCGAGTTCGGCCAAGCAAAAATAAAATCTGGCGATAAACTCCGACCACACATTGCGTAGTTACCAGCACCATATGACCCTGCCACAACGATTGAAATTTTAGGTACAGTACAATTGGCAACCGCTTGAATCAGTTTTGAGCCATGCTTAATAATGCCATTTTGCTCGGCATCGGTTCCCACCATAAAGCCAGTAGTGTTATGTAAGAATAATAACGGGCGGTTAGTCTGTTCACATAAGTGAATAAACTGCGCTGCTTTCACTGCTCCTTGAGGCGTAATCGGGCCATTATTGGTAATAATACCGATATGCAAACCACCAATTTTTGCCCAGCCACATACCGTTAAATCATCATATTCCTGCTTAAATTCTAGAAAATCTGAATCGTCAATAATGCGGGCAACCACTTCTTTCATATCAAATGGTTGTTTAGGATCACTTGGAATAACACACAACAGTTCCTCGGTATCGTAACGAGGCTCTTTATAAGTCACATCAACTGGTTTGATTTGCTCTTTCCAGTTGAGGTGTTCAAAAATTTCACGTGCAAGCCGAATTCCATCGGCATCATTTTCTGCTAAGTATTCTGCTGTTCCAGCAACCTGCGCATGCATTTCCGCCCCACCCAATTCCTCCGCTGTGGCGACTTCACCCGTGGCAGCCAGAAGTAAAGGTGGACCTGCAAGAAGCATCTCTGTTTGTTTGCGTACTACAATGACATAATCCGAAAGACCTGGTTGATAAGCTCCTCCTGCCGTTGCATTCCCATGTACCACTGCAAGTTGTGGAATACCTGCTGCAGACAAACGTGCCTGATTGGCAAAAGTCATACCACCATAGGTAAATACTTCAGCTGCATAATTTAAGTTAGCACCGCCACTTTCGGTCAACGTAATCAGCGGGAGTTTTTGTTCTAAGGCAATTTTTTGCAAACGCAAAGTTTTCTGTACACCCATAGGTGACATGGTCCCGCCTTTAATCGCGCTATTACTTGCAGAGACCAGACAACGCACACCACTGACAAAACCAATGCCAGCAATTACACCACCACCAGCTTCGGAGCCATCCTTGTCATCATGCATGTTGTAGCCAACCAAGCCACAAAGCTCGACAAAAGGCGAATCGGCATCGAGCAATAACCGTACACGCTCATGCGGCAGAATCTTGCCCTTTTTATCGAATTTCGGTTTAGCAGCATACGATTTATCAATACTTTTTTGCTGAATTGCACGGACTTCACTCAGTTGAGCAAGTAGTGCCTCTTTATTCTTTTGATACTGTTCACTACCAACAGTAATTTCGGATTGAAGAATGGTCATTTTTTATTCCTCACTCCGAGCCTGAATTATTGCTTTGCTCGGCTTTCTCAGTCTTATCTTTTTTAAAAATTTCAGGAATAAACGCGCGATGGAAACCATTATAAGACTGACTATTTGTTGCTTCGGCTAGTGGGTACATGCGTGTCCCTTGCGATGCAGCGCCATCAATACGCAAGGTTACACCTGACACAAAAGTCGCAGCATCGGACAGTAAATAACAAATTGCCGATGAGACTTCCGACTCAGTTCCCATACGTTTTAACGGTACATTGCCAGCAAGACTTGGAATAATTACTTTGGCAAAATCACCGCTATAATTATCCATACCGGATGATACAATCCACCCCGGTGCAACCGCATTTACACGAACACCAGATTTGCCCCACTCAACCGATGCTGTTTTAGTTAAGTTATCAACCCCTGAACGCGCAGCACCAGAATGTCCCATTCCCGGCATGCCGCCCCACATATCAGCAGTCATATTGACAATACTGCCACCATGTTTAACCATCCATTGGTTATAAGCTTCACGCATTAAATAGAAAGTTGCGTGTAAATTATTACGCACGACTGCATCGAAACCATTCGCCGAAATATTCTCTAAAGCTGAGGGAAACTGCCCGCCTGCATTATTTACCAAACCATCGAGTTTGCCGAATTTCTCAATCACTTCGGCAATCATATTTTTCACTTGTTCTTCTTCACGGTTATCACAAACAATGAAATGAACTAAACCACCATCTTCTATTATTTCTTGGCTTACTTTCTCTAATTTTTCAATTTTGCGTCCTGTAATCACTACTTGAGCGCCAAGGGCTGCAAGCTCATGTGCAGTACAGCGTCCAATTCCGGAGCCGCCACCTGTTACAATAATGACTTTATTGGCGAAAGCATCTGGTCTAAATATTGATTGATAACTCATCTTTGTTTCATCCATTCATTTTATTTTTCTAAAAGATGTGCCGGAACTTTAACAGGCATATCCAATAACTGTTGGGCAAAAGCTTTACCTTGCGGATCAATACGTAAGCTGGCAACACCACCACCGCCTAAGGCATTCTCCAACATAAAATTCAGTGCATTTAAACCCGGTAACTCATAACGGATTACTCGCCCTTTCTCAGCATCCAAGACATGTTGCATATAGCTTGCAACAGACTGTTCAGTTAGTGCTGCACGAATCCATGGTAAATAATCTGCTTTACGTGCAATCACGCCAATATTGCTATGGTTGCCTTTATCACCACTGCGGGCATGCGCAATTTCAATCAAAGGAACTTCAATTTCATCTCCTTGATAAACTGCATTTTCACCTGCCGTCAATGTAGGCAATTGCTCTGTAGAAACCCCTTGTGGAATCTCAATTAGGTAACGTTTGCCTTCAAAATCAATTTCAATATTCAATTGATTTTTATCAATTAAAAATGAAAATAATTTGATCACTGGAGATGCTTTGGGTCGGCCTCCAACAATTCCTGCCAAGGCTGGAGCCATACCTGTTGAAGCTTGTGCAATTTCAGATGCAAAGAACATACATGCTTCTTTAAACATGTGTTTTACAGCTATTTTGACCACAACTTCACGACTATTTAATGTTTTGGCATGGTCGCCATAGGTACTTTCAATACCTAAAATTTCAACAGACTTTTCACTAAATGGCGGCACTGAGCGCATTGCTAAAACACGTTCGCACTTAGTCAAAATCGCATCAGCAATGACTTGTGCTTTTTGTGGTGCCTCACGTCCTGCAATGAGAAAACTCACTAAAACCCGATATCCATCTGGGTAAGTCGCGCTGACTTTATATTGTGTAGTTGGTGCTTGTCCTTTTGCACCCGTCACACGAACTCGGTGCTCCCCGACTTGCTCTAAATGCACGTGGCTGAAATCAGCAATGACATCGGGTAGTAAATATGCTTGAGGATTGCCTATTTCATAAACAATTTGCTCTGCAACTGTAGCAGTAGAAACCAGACCACCCGTACCTTGAGGCTTAGTTACAACAAATGAGCCATCTTCACTCACTTCAACCACTGGAAAGCCCATATTGTCGAAGCCCTGTACCAATTGCCAATCGGTAAAATTACCACCCGTACATTGGGCTCCACATTCAATCACATGACCTGCCAACGAACCTTGCGCCAATTTGTCATAGTCATCTAAAGGCCACTGATATTCATGAAGTAAGGGTGCAAGTACCACAGCAGAGTCAACTACACGACCCGTAATCACAATATCTGCACCTAAGTCTAAGGCGTCACGAATAGCAACCGCGCCTAAATAAGCATTACTGCTTGCCACCTGTTCTGGCAACGCTTCTCCGCTAAACATTTCTTGAATATTCTGTGATTTTAGCTGCTCATGTTTTGGCAAAAGATCATCACCTAACACCACAGCCACTTTCAGATCTAGACCATACTCTTTAATAATTTTTTGCAAGGCATCCCGACAAGCCAATGGATTAACACCACCCGCATTACTAATCACTTTAATCTTTTTTTCAGCAATTTTTTTTAGTAAGGGTGCCATGACTCGGCTGACAAAATCTAAAGCATAACCATGTTTCGGTTCTACCATCTTCGCTTTTGCCATAATCGACATGGTAATTTCGGACAAATAATCAAAAACCAAATAATTAATATCGGTCAAATGCACTAACTGAAAAGCGGCAGTATTGGTATCTCCCCAAAACCCAGAGGCACACCCTATTTTTACGACTCGATGATCATCCTGCTGATTATTTGCCATTCTATTTCTCATTATTTTGTCTAAAAATCAGCCTCAACATTACCAAGCAAGCGCTTGGTTTGTAAAGCGCAAAATGTTATTGTGATGTTGACCAAATCTTCCAAATTCGGCAAATAATCTGAAATGCGATGAAATTTAGTGAAAATTTCCACTATAGACTTTTAGATAAAGGAACAAACTGAGCACATGATTGCCACCTCAATTGAACAGATTCCATATATCCCCTGCTTTGATGACAGTCCACGTGGCCGTTTATTGCATGGTGCAGCCTATCTTTTTCATAAGCAAGGCTATGATAAAACCACTGTTCGTGAACTTGCTCAATTTATTGGAATCCAATCGGGAAGCTTATTTCATCATTTCAAAAGTAAAGATGATATCCTCGCTCATGTGATGGAACAGACCATTATCTATAATCTTGCCCGTTTAAATGATGCAGTAACTCAATCTACAGACCCAGAACAACAATTACGTGCTCTTATTAAAGCCGAACTGATCTCAATTACTGGAGATACTGGTGCAGCCATGGCTGTGTTGGTGTACGAATGGTTCGCTCTATCAAAAGAAAAGCAAGATTATCTTTTAAAAATGCGTAATGAATATGAACAAATCTGGCTCGACGTTATAGAAAAGTTACGCACACAAGGTAAAGTCAAACACGATGCTTTTATTTGGCGACGCTTAATTGGCGGTGCAATTTCATGGACTGTAACTTGGTATAAATCTGAGGGTAAAGTCAAAATTGATGAGTTAACGGAAATGGTTTGGGAAATGGCTTTGAAATAAAAAAGGTGGCTCAAAGTCCACCTTATAAGAATTAATAACCAAGCTGTTTACTAATCAAATCTTTCATAATTTCTTCAGCACCACCGCCAATCATATTGACCTTTACTTCACGGTAAATACGTTCTGACTTGGTACCTCGCATAAAGCCCATACCACCTAATGTTTGTACAGCCGCATCAGCACAAAATTGCATAGTGCGAGTCGCAACATTTTTAAGCATTGAAATTTGCGCCACCAACTCAGGTCCTTGTAACTTCGGCTGAGTCATTTTCCATGCTGTTTCTTCAAGTAATGCCCTCGTTGAGGTCAGTTGGGTTGCCATATCTACCAATTTATGGCGTACTACTTGATGATCAATTAATCGCTTACCAAAAGTTTTACGTTGCTGTGCCCACTCTAAAGCTTCTTCATAACAGACTAATGCATACCCATAAGCGACTACTCCCAAGAAAAACCGCTCCATATTAAAGTTATTCATAATAACTTTAAAACCGGCATTTTCTTTGCCAAGTAGATTTGATGCAGGTACTCGTACTTGATCAAAATGCAAATGTGCCGTATCTGATGCCCACCATCCCATTTTCTTCAAAGGCGTTTTAGTAATACCTTCACTATGTGCATCAATGAGTAACATTGAAATGCCTTCTGCACCCGTTTTTGTCGGATCAGTACGCACTGCAACTGTATAATAGTCTGCACGAATTCCCGATGTAATAAATGTTTTCTCGCCCGAAACAATATAATAATCCCCATCTCTGACAGCTTTAGTCTGTAATGCAGCAACATCTGAACCACCACCAGGTTCTGTAATCGCTAAAGCCGAAATTTTCTCACCGGAAATAATACCTGGCAGAACTCTAGCCTTTAACTCCTCACTCCCAAAGTGCTGAATGGGAGGGGCGCCAATGGTATGGACCATGAGCGAGATATGCACCCCACCTGAACCCGCCTTTGCCATTTCGATACCAGCCAGTAATGAATAGAATGGATCTGCATCTGGAATACCACCATATTCTTCTGCAAAACCTAGACTCAGTAATCCAATTTCGGCAGCCTTTTTATAAAGTTCTCTTGGGAATGTCTCAGCCTCATCCCATTCATTAACGAAAGGTGCCATTTCTTTTTGTACAAATCTACGAACATTATCGGCAAAAGCTATATGTTGTTCATTATAGTAAATTGGATTGAGCTGCATTTTTAGAAATGTCCTGATGTTTTTATTTAATTCCAGAACATATCTTGTCATGTTTACTATCCGTCAAAAGTTGCAAGAATCTCCATTTTCTTGGCATAAAATATCAAATCCAGACGATCGAGTTGATTCGCAAGACCTATACCCTTAAACAGCAGCGAAAACCACGAGCTGCATAATATGACTGGGCTCCATTGTGATAGATGAAGACTCGACCATAGCGACGGTCCGCAAAAAGAGCTCCTCCTAATTTTCGGATTTCCTCTGGAGTAGCAAGCCAGCTTGATGTTTTTAGATCAAACTCCCCGAGCTGTTGTAATTGGTGATATTGCTCTTCTGTTAGGAGTTCAGCCCCTATTTCTTGGACTAAGTCTATTGCGCTATTTTTAGGAGGATGATCTTTTCTAGACTCTAAGGCTTCTCGATCATAGCAAAGGCTTCTACGACCTTTCGGTGACTCAACAGAACAATCTATAAACAAATATTCATCTTTCTGCTGGTCATAAGCAATAACATCCGGCTCTCCTCCTGTATTTTCCATTTCCTGCAATGCCCATAGTTTGTCTGGAGACTTAATGAGTTTAGCTCGCACATTCGTCCAATCAATTTCTTTATGTCGGTGTATATTCTTTTCAAATCTATTTTTTAATAATTCAAGCAACATATCTATTTGTTTTGAAGTTAATTGTTTTTTAGTCATCATTGAATAAACCTTATAGTTATTAAACAGAACGCCCATCAAAATAATTTATTTTTATCTTTTCTAAATCAATATCATCTATACATCGAACATTAATCGCAAAGATCGAATTACCTTGGGCATCTATACCTTGAGCATAGGGATGAATACCGCAATTGTTACAGAAATGATGATTAATCACATGCTTGTTAAAAGTGTAATTCACTAAAATATCAGGAGAATCTAAAGTAACGGTAACCTGATTAGTCGGCAGGAACCAAAGTAAAGACCCTTTCTTTTGGCAGATAGAACAATTACAAGATAAGGCTTCTGTTAGCTCACCTTCCGCGGCAAACTTTACCTGACCACAATGACAACTTCCTTTATATTCCATTTCATTTTTCCTATTTCTAATTTTTTATAGTTTTATAATATTCTGCAGTTTAGTTCAATTTTCAATCTAATAGAACCGAGTTAGCATCCAAAAATGATTTGTAGTTCTATATTTAAATAATTCTTTATTAATTGATTTCTTGCTATAAAAAAACACCCCCAACTATTGTTGAGGGTGTTTAGAATAATGAGCT
>NZ_JAVIMT010000101.1:0-6081 GCF_031196675.1 Acinetobacter sp. 148
CGACAAACCCGGTACGGTTCACTTGGAAGAAGTTTAGCTTTTGAATGTTTGTGCAACAAAGCCAGCTAAAAGTGTCAACACACCCTAATTAAAAAAGTTGTAATTATACTTACCTCATGCAGATTTAAAGCAAATAATAACTTTTAATCCTTGCAAATATTCTGATGAATCAAGTTGCATTGAAGCATTAATTGACTCTACAGCTGACTGAACTATCGATAATCCCAATCCACTTCCAAAGGCTTGATTTTGAGTTTCACGTAGTCTAACAAAACGTTGTAATACATCCTCATGCCTATCTTCTGGGATGCCTGGTCCACTATCGTGGATTTCCATATTCACATTGTGCCCCTTACTCGAAATAATAATCCATACCTGACCTAATTTTGGACTATATTTCACGGCATTATCGAGGAGATTAATAAGGATACTCTCTAAAGATGACTGAATAGCAAGTATTCGTATATTCTCGGAATAAGAGTCTAACTTCACTTGGATATCTACACATTTATAACGTGCATTTACAAGAACTTGGGAAACACACTGACGTACATAATCAATTAAGATTAGCTGTTGCAAAGTTTCATTTTGTGGGATTTCTTGATGAGCTAATGACATTAGTTGACCTACTAAATGTGTCATACGCTTTAAGCTCAAATTTAGATCAAGAATATTTTCATTATATATAGCAGTATTCGGTTTTGATTTGATCAATAGTTCTGTTTGAAGGCTCAAAGCAGTTAAAGGCGTTCTCAACTCATGAGCTGCGTTGGCAATAAAAATATGCTGTTGTTTTTGTGCCACTTCTATCCGTGAAAATAAGGAATTAAGCTCATTTATAGCTGGCTGAATTTCAATAGGTAATTCATTTATTTTGATTTCTGATAAATCATCATAATCACGTTGTGCAAATGCCATTCTTAATTGTTCTAATGGCCTTAAATGAAAACGAATGAGCCAGTAAATAACAAAAATACTAAGAGGCATCAAAATCATATAAGGAATTAGCATATTAAAGGCCAATTCTTGTGCCAAATTTTTACGCACAATGATAGGCTGGCTAATTTGGATTTGTTTTGTCGGCATTGGTAGAACGTAAATTTTTATAATGCCACGTGATGAATCTTTAGTTACAAACTGAGGCTGTTCAACTTTATTAATAATATGATCATATTGTTGACTAATAAGAGGAAGGGATTTGATATCTGTAATATCTATAAATGTGTCCCGCTCACCGTATCTCTTATTGTGATCAAAAACTGATTTAACATTCGTTCGCTCTTCCTTAGACAAAAAATTAGCCATCTCAATCATTTGTTCATCAATAATTTCCTCTGACTCTTCCAGTGCAATATTGTAAGCAGCAATTGCAATTAATATCAGCAATATTAAGCTAAGCACGGTTACACTCAAAATCATTCGAAAACTGAGAGCTTGACTTTTATAGCAATGAATTAATTTATCTATTTGAATAAATTTCATTTAATAATCAGACTCTATACAGTACCCAAGTCCTCTGACTGTTCTAATAAGTTCTTTTCCTAGTTTTTGCCTTAATTTATGGATATGAACTTCAACAGCATTACTGTTAATAAGTTCATCACTATCATAAAGTTTCTGTTCTAATATTTGCCGTGAAAAAATTTGTTGTGGATACATAATGAGAGGTTCTAAAATCGCCCATTCTTTAGGAGATAAATCAACTTCAATCTTATTTTTTGTAACTCTCTGACTCTGAGGAAATAAGCTAACATCTTTTGCAGAAAAACAGACGTCTTCAATAGAATGATTAAACTTTCCCCGTCTCAATACTGACTCTATTCGAGCTATTAATTCATCAAAATCGTATGGCTTAACAATATAATCATCTGCACCACACTTAAGTCCTAAAATCTTATCTTTGCTTTGGTCTCTGGCACTAATAATGATTACGCTCATATTAGTTAAATCTGCTGTTTTACGGATATGTTTAAGTATTTCTAACCCATCTAGTTCAGGTAAACCTAAATCAAGTAGTACAATGTGATAAAGCTTATTAAATAAGAACTCTAATGCCTCGTTACCTGTTTTAGCCCAATCTACTAAAAAATTTTCATGTTGAAGCAGATGAAAACTTGTCTTACCAATCATTACATCATCTTCAACATATAAAATTTTAATCACGTTTATTCCAAATGAATTATTAATATTAGTATCAGAAAGATACCGTTTAGGAAGATCCCTGTAAATCGCTTTTGTTTTACTTGAAGCCAGTAAGACTTTTGCTAGCAATAAATGTTGACTCTATGTCTATAAAGTAGGATCTGTTGACAAATTATAACTCAGCCCATTTTCGCATCAAATTATGGTAAAGATTAGTAAGTTTAATTACTTCTTGATGCTGATCTCCCAACTGTACACGTAAATTTTGAATAGATTGATCTAAGTTGAAAAGCATATATCTATTAGCATCATCTCGTACCATGCTCTGCACCCAAAAAAATGATGCAATACGACAACCGGACGTGATAGCTGTAACTTCATGAAGACTTGTTGAAGGATAAAGAATCATATCACCCGCAGGTAGTTTCACCTCATGGTAGCCATAGGTATCTTCTACAACTAAATCACCACCTTCATATTCGTCTGGTTCACTGAGGAAGACTGTACAAGATAAATCGGTACGGAGACGTTCATTCGTTCCACGAATTCGTCGAATAGAGTTATCAACATGAAAGCCAAAGGATTCATTATTTTCATATCGGTTAAATAAAGGTGGAATTATATCCAAAGGAATTGCCGCTGAAAGAAACAATGGATGTTGCCCTAGTGATTCTAAAATAATATTACTAAGATGGTGCGTAAGGGGATGATCTTCAGGCAGTTGTTGATTTTGTTTAACCAATGCAGAAAGTGTTCCAGCCGTGACTTTTCCATTGATCCATTCAATTCTTTCCATTTCGTCTCGAAAATATTGAACTTGTTCTTTACTAAGGACATTAGGAATATGATGAATCATATGATTACCTCAAATTATAAAGAGCAGATTTGAAAAATAGCCTCAAAGAATTGAGGCTATTTTAAACTACATCCAAAATAATAAGGAAACGAATGTTTTAAATTAATACTTGAAATTTACGGATAATACTGCATTTCGTCCTTCTGCTTCAGACGCAAAGTGAGATGCATAAGCTTTAGTGAAGTAACGTGTATCTGCCAAGTTATTGACATTTAACTGTAGATCAACACTTTTGTTGATGTTGTAACGTGCCATAGCATCGTAGCGAACGTAGCCTGGGACATAGTTAGTATTTGCTAAGTCACCATAAACTTTGTCCATTGCAATTGCGCCAGCACCTAAAGTGAACTGGGGCATAATTTGGTAAGTAGTCCAAAGAGTTGCACTGTTTTTCGCAACGTTTGGCATTACATTACCATTATAAATGGTTTGGTCTGTACATGATGTACCGCGGCAGCTCACACCATTTTTGGTTGATTCACTATCTAAGTAGGTATAACCCGCAGAAATCGCCCATTTATCAGTAATGTTGCCGTTTAAGCCCAGTTCAAAGCCATCAACTTTGCTTGACCCACCGTTTGTTGTGGTATTTGCATCAAGCGAGATACGAGTATTTTGTTTTTCTGTGCGGAAAATTGCAGCCGTTACATTTAACTTTTCGTTAAATAAATCCCACTTTGTACCAATTTCAAAGGTACGGCTTTCTTCTGGATCTAGATCTTTATTGACAGCCGACACCGAAGTTTCAGAACCGTCACCTGCATCGATACCAACTGGGTTGGCAGAAGTTGCAAAGCTTGCATAAATACTGCCATTCTCAGCAGGCTTAAATGTCAAACCTGCTTGATAAGAGAAAAAGTCTGTATCACTTTCAATTTTAGCACCAGTTGCATTGGTCTTCAGCTCAGTTTCAAACTTGTCCCAACGTAAGCCGAGGTCTAACAACCATTGCGGATTAAATTCAATACTGTCTAGTAAATATACAGAAGCGGTTGTTGCCGTAGTTGTTGTTACTGCTTTATTTGCAGCAACATTGCCTAACCACGGATCTTTTGAATTTGGATTGAATGCATCAGTACACCAATAATCAGAAGCTGCACCTATTCCAAGTGAACATGCGCCCGCTGTAGGTGAGCCAGTAATTGGTTTCCCTGATTTTGATGTAACAGTATACGAACCTTTATCAGATTCTTGATCACTATATTCAGCACCTACATCAAAGCTGTGTTTAATAGTGCCTGTATTAAATTTGCCAGTTAAAGCCAGTTGATCTGTAAAAGTATTGGTATCGGTAATACGAGAGTTCGCACGGCGCCATACTTCACCGTTTGCAATATTTTTCTGACTATCATCTGGCTGTGTCCAAATATAGTCGTTTTTAGAGTTACTATAAACTGCAGTATTACTGATGGTTAAATTATCAGTCAGATCATGCTCAAGCTTGATTGTACCAATTTGATTTTCTTGTTTTTGAAAATCGCGATCTAGCCAACCATAGTAAATGCCTTGCTTGGCATTTAATGGTTTACCTGTTGCTGTATTATTCGATGAATTCCAATAAGGTACGCCCGAATCAGGTGTATCATCAGACTCAAGATAATAATAGCTTAATGTCGTACGTGTCGCTGTGTCTAAACCAAAGGTAATGCTTGGGGCAATACCTACACGTGCATATTCAGCTCCATCTTTTTGACCTGCTTTCTCATTATGGTGTCCCATCACTGCAACACGAGCAGCAACACCATTACCGAAATCCTTGTTGCCATCTAGGGTAATACGTTGGTAATTATCCGTTCCAGCACCAACTGAACCCTCTAAAAAGTCACCTTTTTTGGCAACTTTAGAGATTACATTAATACTCCCACCAGCAGTACCTGCACCACCTAAAGCAGAAGCAGAACCTTTCGTAACTTCAACTTGTTCTACAGCAAACATTTCACGGTTTTGTGAAGCCGAACTTCGAATTCCGTCTACATACATTGAGCTTTCAGAACTATAACCACGTATAAATGGACGGTCGCCATTTGGGTTGCCACCTTCACCAGCCCCAAGTGTGATACCAGGAACTGTACGTAAAGCATCGCTTAAAGTTGTAACTTGAGTGTCTTCAATCAACTGTTTAGAAATGACCGATACTGACTTTGGTGTGTCAAGAAGAGGGGCTACAAACTTGTTATTTGCAGATTTGTCTACTTTTAAACTTTGTTCTGCTGCCGCTTCAATGTGAATTGTTTCCAATTGCGCGACTTGATCTTGAGCAATTGCTGTGGTTGCATTAACAGATAATGATGACGCTATCGCTGTATAAACCAATTTTTTACGCGTTTTAATAAATGACATTATAGACACCCCGAAACTAAAATTTCACAAATGATAATAATTATTATTTATAACCACAACTGCATTTCAATTGTAAATAACAATTAGAAGTAATTATTTTTAAAATTAATTCTTAATAAGAATTACTCCTAATAATCAATAAAAACTACCCTCTGCAATTTTCACATTTAATTTTTATAAGCAATGAAAAAGACATTAATTTCAATTCTTTGGATTTTGCATAACTCTCAATATGAGCTTCTAATTCATCATCAACTAGAAAAAAGGTTTTTTTACACTGATTACAAGTAGCTCGAATAGATCCATTTTTCTTTTTTATACAATAGAGTGACTGCTGATCTCCTATCTTAAATTTTTGAATCAGACCAATATCTTCAAACACCTTTAAGGCACTATATATTGTTGATATATATAGATTCTTACCATGCTCACTTGAGATAATCCTCTCAATATCAATTGCAGTTAGCTCTTTATCCTTTTCAATTAAAACATTTAAAACCATAATTCTGGGTATAGTTGCTCTAAGTCTTTCACTATGCAAAATACTCATAATTACAGAATTTAACTCTTTAGACACCATAACCAAACCACCATTATCAATAACCAGAAGATTCTAACAAGTTAATGCAAATAATTGTGATTATTAATAATAATTTTATTTTAAAAACCTTAAGTAAACCTTAAGAATTAAATGATAATATCCCAAATAAATTAGACATTATAATAGGGTGTGTTGACACTTT
>NZ_JAVIMT010000102.1:0-243 GCF_031196675.1 Acinetobacter sp. 148
CTGAACGGATACCGTGATAGGTGTTGATATAAATAGGGAAGAAGACTCCGACCGCCACCAAAAATAATTTGGCTGTTTCATCAATACCGAACCACAAGATAACCAGTGGAATAAGTGCTCTTTAATTGCTAGACATTTGATCGATATGCCGCAAGTGATTTGTGCAAGTCCTGACTATTTAAATAAACATGGAACGCCAGAGCAACCAGAAGATTTATTATCACATTATTGTGTCAATTTCTT
>NZ_JAVIMT010000103.1:0-1756 GCF_031196675.1 Acinetobacter sp. 148
GACAAACCCGGTACGGTTCATCAATATCGTAACCAGTTTCTTCTGGAACCCCCAAATATTTAACGACAACCAACCTCTTATTTTGTTTAGGCACACTATAATTTTGGGAAATTTTTATTGCTTTGCTGTAATGAACCGCAACATGGGTCTTACTTTGTAAAGACGGCGATTTTACAATATATTCTGTTTTATATTGCGTGATCTTTCCTGAAGGATCAAACCAAGACGATACCTGATTCTGATGAGTTTTTAACGTTTGAATTTTTACAGTCTTACTATTACTTATGACTAAGGGGGTTAAATTCCTTTTAATTTTATTAAGTGCCTTATTAAACGCTGTACTATCTTGATCATAATCAATCTTATGTGTTTTTGGATTGATATAGAGAGATTTAACTTCAATCAGTTTATCAGGCGATTTACTATTTAATAGATAATAATATAGTTGTGGTAGGCGTCCTCGGCCATCTTCATAATGTCTTAATACATAAAGTTTCTTCTCTTTTTGCTGATAGCCCAATACTTCAATTTTTTGTCCACCACCCACTGTCGCATAACTATGTGCGGATAAGGTAAGAATCGTGCTAAAAGTTAAAAATTTTAGAAATTTCATTAGTTCATATCCTTGTGATCTGATAACTATATTGTATAAATACCAATCAGTTTAAAATGACACTTGAGTAAGTGTTACTTGCTGTTTTTATATTCTTTTGTACACAAGCAGCCTTTCTAAGGAGGCTTTATTTATTATTTCTCTCCCCCCTTCAAAACAACTCGTCTAGCTTTTACATATAAGCCGTCATAGAAGAACAGGCTAGCACTTGCTAGCATCGACATGAGTAAACATACATGGACTAAAATTTCTAACAAAAGAATTTAAAAAATAATCCAACATCTTTTCCCGCTCGATTGCCCCATCTGAGCTTAAAAGCTGAATGATTGTGCCCTCCACCATATATACAAATAGCTTGGCATCGGTAAAAGAAGCATCCGCGTTTAGCACTCTAAGCTGACTGTAAATTTCATTTTTTAGCCATGTTCTATAGCGCATTGCGGTCTGATAGGCTTTTGGATAACTATTTTTAATCTCAAAAATAGCTTTAAATAATAAGTAATACGGCCCTTCTATATCGGTATGTAAATAATACAGCTTCTTAAGTTTATCTATTGCGGCAGTGTTTAAGTCATACTCGACCATTGCGACTACTTGTTCTTGGAGCTTTTCTTTTTGCACCATCAAGCAGATTTCAATAAGCCGTTCTTTGGAGTGAAAGTAATTATAAAAAGTCGCTTTCGTAATTTCTGATTCTTTCACTATTCTGTCGACCCCAATAAGGTGAAAACCACGGTGGTGGAATAGATCAATTGCTTTATTTACAACGTATAGGGTACGTGTTGGGAGAACTAAATATCGCATAGTTTTACCGTTATAAAAATTTTTTGTTGTATGTAGAGATAAAAAAGCCTGTGCCCTTTTTGGGAGAAAAAAAGGCACAGCAAAGCCGTAAAGACTGTGCTTGGCACATCTCAAGTTTGTTATTGCTAAGTTTTAAATAAAAAGACTTTAAGCCTGAAAACCTTAGGGTGATCAAGCTGCGTTAATTTTTAAGCTGTGTCGTTATAGCTTTTGGCATGGAGAGCCAAGAAATAATGGATGTGCAAAGCCAACTCCTTTTTATTGGGAGTTCTACCAGACATTTAAATTATGGTGGCAGAACGAGAAAGGGTTCGCGGACTGGAGCCAAAGAATCCAGCA
>NZ_JAVIMT010000010.1:0-1320 GCF_031196675.1 Acinetobacter sp. 148
AAACACACTCATCAGGAGTTTACCATGAGCAAGAAACACAAGACTTACACCACAGAATTTAAAGCTGAAGCCATCAAATTAATTGAAGCCAATCAAGGCAATGTCTCGGAAACAGCCAGACAACTTAGCATTTCAATGCAAACTCTTTCAAATTGGAATACCAAAGCAAAGGCTGGAACTTTAGCAGGTACAAAACAGTATTCACCTGATCTAAACGCTCTACTCGAAGAAAATAAAAAACTCAAACAACAGCTCAAAATAGCTGAAATGGAACGTGAATTTTTAAAAAAGGCAGCAGCGTACTTTGCCAAAGAAAGTCAGTAAGGTACGCCTATATGAAACAAAAAAGATATTCTTTTCCAATTACCTTAATGGCTCGATTACTTCATGTTTCAGTTTCATGTTTTTATGATTGGCTCAAGAGAGGCGTGAGCAAAAGAACGATTCAACGAAATCAACAGACGATATTGGTGAAAATAGCCCATGAGGAGACAAGGCAGAGCTATGGTTATATTCGATTAACCAAATACTTACAAGCTCAGGGTATAAAAATGAGTATGTACGCTGTACGTCAGATAAAAGCGCTGAACCACCTGTATTGTAAGCGACACAAGCGTTTTAAAAGGACTACGAATAGTGACCATAATCGAGCGATCTATGAAAACCTGCTGGAGCAACAATTCTCAATGACTAGACCAAATCAAGCATGGTCAAGTGATATTACGTACATATGGACTGTTGAAGGATGGCTGTATTTAGCAGCGGTAAAAGACCTTTACACGAAGCAAGTGGTTGGCTATAGCTTAAATGAGCGCATGACAACACAGCTTGTTTGTAATGCGCTAAATATGGCTATTCACAATCAAAAACCAACCAAAGAACTGATTGTGCATTCAGACAGAGGAAGTCAATATTGCAGCCATGAATATCGAAATATACTTGAGCAATATGGTTTTCAAGGTTCAATGAGCAAGCGCGGAGACTGTTACGATAATGCACCGATTGAAAGCTTTTGGGGAATACTGAAAAATGAGTTAGTGCATCATTACAACTATCAAACCAGAGAAGAAGCCAAAGCAGATATTATAAAATACATTGAGTTATTTTATAATCATCGAAGAATTCAAAAGGGTTTGGGTTTTAAGACACCAAATCAAATGGCCGAAGACTTTTATAAATTGGCTGCCTAGAATCTCCCAAGGGAAAGTCTCCTGATAATTCAGCGTATATCACAAAGCCCGCAGCACAGACAAAACTCACTTGCCAAGAATAGCCATAGATCAAGCCTACAGCCGTTAACCCCAATGAACAGGCACTAAG
>NZ_JAVIMT010000011.1:0-25392 GCF_031196675.1 Acinetobacter sp. 148
TCAACACACCCTAATATTTCTTCATTTTTTATTCTCATTTTTCGGCAATAATTAAACTTTAAATAGTGGTAATTCTTACATGATGAAAAAGTTCAAAATAAAACCTCTTATATGGGGAATCTTCAGTATTGCATTGAGCTCTGCAACGCTAATACATGCAGAAACACAACCAATTTCTTTGAAATTTGATCAGCAGAATTTCACAATCAAAACAATCAATGTGAATGGTTCTACACTTAAAGTACATGCCTATGAAGGCATTACTTATGTTGCCAATCCTGTTGATAAAAAATATCAAAGCATCAATATTTATATTCCTGAAGCCTATTTTGAGGGCCAATCCATCAATGGCTATAATGCCCAAAATGCGCCTATTTTTCTGCCAAATCAGGTGGGCGGGTATATGCCAGCAGAACCCGGCACGTTGGAGGAAAGACGCCCACTGATGATGAAAAATCCAAATGGGGCAGCCCCATCGGATTTACCTAAAGGGAAACCACCTGAAGGGATGTCTGGAATGGATCAATCTCAAAAGCAGCAACGTCCCAACACGATTGTCAGTGCTCTAGCGCATGGTTATGTAGTCGCTTCACCTGGAGCACGTGGTCGCACATTGCAAAATGCCCAAGGACAATATACAGGTAAAGCACCGGCTGCAATTGTGGACTTAAAGGCTGCTGTTCGTTATCTCAAGTTGAACGATTCTATAATGCCGGGTGATGCCAACAAGATTATTTCAAATGGTACCAGTGCAGGAGGAGCACTTTCTGTATTACTCGGAGCTACGGGGGATGCTAAAGATTATGAACCGTATCTCAAACAATTAGGGGCTGCTCAAAATAGCGACAAAATATTTGCAAGTTCCGCTTATGCGGCTATTACCAATCTAGAGCATGCAGATGCTGCTTACGAATGGCAATTGGCGAATGTACATCAGTATAAAAAAATTGATATCAGCATGTTGGATTATAAAGTTCAACGCAAAGAGCAAGCAGGGACTTTAACAGCCAATCAAATTCAGGTATCTCAAGATTTAAAACAATTGTTCCCTACGTACTTAAACAGTTTAAAGCTAAAAAATAAGCAAGGGCAATTACTGCAACTTGATGCAAAGGGCAATGGTAGCTTTAAAGACTATATTCAATCGCTGTTGATTCAATCTGCACAGACCGCCTTGGATCAAGGTGAAGATTTAAGCTCGTTGAAGTGGCTTACAATTGAAAATAAAAAAATCGCCAAAATTGACTATGATGCTTATCTGCAATATTTAGGACGACAAAAATTACCACCAGCTTTTGATGCCTTAGATTTATCATCGGGTGAAAATGATGAGTTTGGAACAGCAAGCATCGCTGCGCAACATTTCACGGCATATGCACTGCAACATCGAACTCAAACAGATAGCACGATGGCAGATCCTAAAATTATTGCCATGATGAACCCCATGCACTATATCGGGACTCATCAAGCGAGTACTGCCAAATATTGGCGAATTCGACAGGGCACACTGGATAAGGATACGAGTTTTGCCATTCCAGCAATGCTAGCAACCAGCCTTGCGAATCAAGGCAATTCAGTGGATTTCTCTCTGGCTTGGAATCAACCTCATGCTGGAGACTATGACCTGAATGAGTTATTTAACTGGATAGATCAAATTGCACATCCATCTATGCCATAAATTTTTCTGAACAATTAGATCGTGTTCGCGACTCATTTAGGTGAATGCGATCTTATCTATGCAATCTTTGGACAAAAAAAACAGCCTTTAGGACTGCGCTGTCGCATAAAGGCTGATCAAGGGTAAATCTATTTATCTGTGTGTACGCTAGTTATTCAGCTTTATCCATTGCTTTTGCTTGTGCACCACCCGCAACTGAATATGTAATTGGAACTTTACGCGTTGCCAAGAACTGTTCCAGAGTTTCTCCACGGAATGATGCATAGACTTGCGGGTTCGGTACGCCTAACACAGCTGCCATTTTCTCTAAAACAAAGAAACTCACACCTCTACGAATCATTTCAATCCATTTTCGTTCACGAATCAGGGTTTTCTCTTCATCATCTAAGCCGCGTTCATTGGCAAGAGCTTCGAAGTCGGTTAAAAATCTCGTACGATGTTGCGGAAGTACCAAATCATGTAAGAAAGCGTTAATGCGTAAATTGGCATGGCTCACTGCATGCGTTAGAGGATAAGTCCCTTTAAGCAGTTCAGCCCCTTGTAATTCATAGTCCAAATGCTGACGATACGCCTCAATTTCATCTGGTGTTGCCGCTTCACCTAAATCTTCAAACACTAGCGTGGCAATATTGGTGACTGATGGCGCATAGTTTTGTTTGTGAATCAGTTTGACATTGTCTGATAACGCACCACGCATAATCAGCCACATCACTACTTCCGCACCTTCCCAGCCACCCTTTTCAGCAAATTCAGCAATACGCATATTGGCTAATTTTTCAGGTTGTTTTTCTAACAAGTCAAGGAATTCAGCATCCCATTCTTCGTTCAGAAATCCTGCACGTTCGCCGTGTACCTGATGAGAAAGCCCGCCAGTTGCCATGATTGCGACATTTAAATCTTCAGGATAACTTTCAATCGCTTTACGCAAGGTTTTGCCCATTTTCGAAATCATTAATATTTTCAGTATATTTTTGATACACTGAATTGTATGATTTTCATAGTTATCAAATTTTTACAAGGAGATTTAGTTGAGATTTGATGGATTGGATTTGAATTTATTAGTTGCACTAGATATTTTGTTAACGGAAAAAAATATTACTCGGGCTGGTGAAAAATTATTTTTAAGTCAACCAGCAACTAGTGCTGCATTAGCTCGATTAAGAGATTATTTTGAAGATGATCTTTTAGTTCAAGTTGGGCGCAGTATGGTATTAACTCCAATGGGTGAAAATCTGGCTAAACCTGTAGGTGATTTATTAATTCAAATGCGTACTGTATTGAATAATAAAAATAAATTTGACCCACTAACAGCAAAACGCAAGTTCACGGTTATGGCATCTGATTATACTGGTAATGTTTTATTACCTCGATTAAATCAATTGCTTTATCGTTTGGCTCCACAATGTTCAATTGAACAGCTGATGCCATCTTCAGAAGCAGAAAAGCAAATTGAACGTGGGAAAGTTGATATTTTACTTTTACCTAGTTTAAGTATTTTAGATGAGCACCCGAGTTTAGATATTTTTGAAGATGAATTCGTATGTGTGATGTGGGAGCAAAATTCTTTAAAAGGAAAACAGTTAACTTTAGAAGATTATACACAGGCTGAGCATGTTGTTGTGCGCTTGGGGGCAATTAATAAGACACCGATGATTGACGATTGGTTAATTCGAAATCTAGATATTAAACGTAACGTGGCATATATTGCGACAAATTTTACTAGTGTGCCGCAATTTGTGATTGGTACACCTTATATTGCGATTATGCATAAAAAGCTGGCGTTACAATGCGCAGAATATTTACCAATTCATGTAGCTCCACTGCCATGGGAAGCTCCGAAAATTAAAATCTGTATGCAATGGAACAAGTACCAGGAAAATGATGCAGGTTTAAAGTGGTTCCGTAAACTGGTAATAGATGTCGCTGAAAAATTAGTTGTGTAATCTGAGTTCAAAAGGGTTGGTTTTAACCCTTTTGAATATTTATTAATGAATTAATAAGCTGTTGTTTTTGCTTTCAAAATAAAACGACGCAGTACATCGAAAGCAATACAAAATACTGCAAAGGCAAGCAGTAACGGACCAAGTTGAGCCAATGTATGTTGTAAGCTACCTGTAAAACCATTGAAATATACAATTAATATTGGGCTAAAAAACATCCCAAAATTATAAAAACTGTTCCATATTCCTGTGCCCAGACCGCGTTTGGCTTGAGGTAAATGGCGCATATTCCAAAAGGTAACTGATGGCAATAAAATTCCCGAACCGAAGCTATTAATGATGGCATAAATTAAAACTTCATTTGCACTTTGAGCATTGGACAATAAAATAAAACTAAAACCAATTAGACCAAATCCAATCAATAGGTTGAGAGAAATTGGCGTTGATTTTTTTATCATGTATTGCACGGTAAGCGTACCTAAAACTATAAATACGGTTGAAAGTGCTGCAATATTACCAGCCGTTTTGGGTGAACTTTCACCAATTGCATTTAATAAATACGGAATTTGAATTTGTAAAATCATGAAGGTCACGGCAGCAATAAAAGCTGTGATCCAGATACCTAGCATAAAATTAGGACGGAACGTGATTGTTTCATCAGTACTTTCCGCATTGAGATAGTCATGATTACTGTTTTTGACTTTCGGTTCCCATAAAAGAATTTGACCAAGAACAGCAAAAATTAAAGGTACTGCATAGACAATAAATGCAAGGCGCCAGCTAATTCCACCTAAATATCCACCAAGTGCAAAAAAGAAAATTGCAGAAGTTGATGCAGCAGTCACTTGTAATGCCAAATAACGTTGTCTCAACGTTGGGGAATAATAGTCACCAATTAGTGTGGTACTTACTGTAAGTACAACAGCCTCAAATACACCTAAAATGACACGAGAGCTCAGAAGAAAATAAAAATTATCTAAGAACATGGGAGCTATTCCCACCATGCCATAAGCCACGGTGGAAAGGATGAGTAATTTTTTACGACCAAACTTGTCTGTGAGGAATCCAACCAGCGGGCTAACAATCGCCATGACTAAACCCGGAATGGTTAGAGCAATCGGAGTTAAATACTCAATATGCGGTACATGGGCAAAGTGTTGCTGAATTTTAGGGAGGCTGGGTGCCATGACAATGGCTGCCATCGGCGACAAGCAGACAAATAGCAATAACAGCAGTGTGGTAAAGCCAGACTTAATCCCAACCACTTTTTCAATGGTCGTTTTTCCTTGATTCATAATTCCCTCGATCTTCAACAGATGTGAGAAAGGGCGTATTGTTCTGATCTTGATAAGGCAGAAAAATAAATGGTATCGCGTCCTTTCTCACCGTTTCGAACATATCCTTGTTTAGGGTGTAATCGGCTTAATGGGGCATGCCAATATTGGTTTTTGTGCCATCGGCATCGGTTTTGATGAAATTAAAATAAGACACATGGACTTCATAAAATTTCTGATTTTCATCGATTTTATAAAGAATTAAGCCGTGAAAATCGAACTGTTGTCCCTGTTTGATTTCACCAAATGGCGTTTCAGTTTTATCTTCTGGAACATCAAAATGCGTGTGAAGCTCAATCACCAGACGGTTGTCATTGACGGGTAAATATTCTTTGACGTTGAGCGTTTCCTTCATCACGCTCCAGATCTGGCGGTAATGTTCTTTGACGGCTTCGACACCTTCAAAAATTAGACCGCCATTAAACATTTTGATATTGGGGGCAAAAAACTCTTCAAAACCTGAATGGTCTTGCTGATTAAATTTACCGATATAATTGTTTAGAAAATACTGTTGATCCATGTGCAATGTTCCATGCTTGGTGGTGTTGTTTTGACATCATGTCAATTTATGCGGATTTATTGTTTTGGATGATTCATCCCGATCCTTGGATCGGAATGAATGAGCGAGGATGAAGAAAATGGTATGGATGCTATTTCTTGCGTCCAACTGAAGCACGAAACAGTAAGGTAATTAAAAATAAAACCGTTTTAAAATTGAGGAGCTTTAGCGCAGCACGAGCCTCCTCAGGTCTGAGTTTTGCCGTCATCGGCATTGCGCCAAAAATCTTGCCTTTTAAAATCAGCTCGTTGCCATTACGTTCAATGGTGCTGACATTCATCAGTTCGCTATTGTCATTTCCATAGACTTTCATAATTAGTTTCCTACTACTTTGTCGAAATCAATATTCATGTCATCAAACATTTTGATGGCTGTTGCACGGCCTGCACCAAATACGCCACCGCCTGGGTGCATGAATGGACCAACTAGATACATGTTATCGAGACCAGGCACGGTTAAGCGGCCTAAGTCAGGAGTTGGACGATGTGCGAAACATTGGTAAAAATAAGGGGCTACACCATGTACATCACCGCGAACCATAGAATTTGGTGAGCTGCGTTCCAGATCTAGTGGGGAATGGAAGCTACGCGCAATAATGTTGTCCGAAGTCAGGTTCTTCACATATTTGCGATAAGCCGCCAGACTGAGTTCACCAAATTCTTCCTTGTATTCATCCCAACGCGCTGAACCACCTTCGGCAAGATCATACGGAGCGAAAGTAATGCCGTGGAACATACCTTTGCCCGCAGGGACACGCGTCGGATCATTCAGGCTTTCATCACCCCCTGCCACCAAGCGACGTTTTGAGACTTTACCGCGACGCAGTTCGTCGAAGTCATCCATCAGTTCAGACAGGTTTTCTGTGCTGAGCATAGTCAGCATGGTGCCTTTGCTGACATCTTTATGTGCGTAAAACTCGGCAGGGTTGTGCAAGTCATAGTGACTGACGAACAAGCTAAATGGCGCAAGTGAGGCATTTTTGGCGCGACGTACCACGTTTTCATCTAGCCCATCGATAAAGCGATCAATGACATGTGGATGCAGCGCGCCAATCACACCATCTTTGGCATAAATTTTTTCGCCATCACGCATTTCCACGCCAACCGCTTTGCCGTTGGAGGTCAGGACTTTTTTCACTTCAGCATCTAGACGAACATCACCGCCATAATGTTTAAAACAGCGCTCCAAGGCTTCAGACAATTTGCCACTGCCACCTACTGGTTGCGAAACGCCATAGGTATGCATGATGCCAACAAAGACAAACAGTCCCATGCCTGTGCCGAGTTCGTCAGGCAATTGCAGGTTTTCAGCCAATACCCGCAGCAAATGCACTTTGACTTTGTCATGTACAAACAGGCGGTTGACGATTTCATAGGTGCTGCGCTGCATGTAGTCAAACATTTCGCGACCTTCTTCACTCTGGTCGAGCATGGCGACCATCGCACCCATCGGGAGGGGCGGTGAATAAAAACCTGACAGAAACATCGGCAATAATGAAGCCGCTTTTTGTGCTAACTTACGATAGGTTTCAGCATCTTTCGGAGAGATTTGGGCAATTGATTCGCAGGCTTTATCCAAATCTTTGTAGCAAATAATCGAACTGCCATCATCGTAAACTGAGGCATATGGCACGTCTGAATAATTGTACTTCAAGCCAAATTTGGAAAATAAACCGAGTTCGTCCTGACGGATCATTGGGTTGCCTTGAATCATGATATGTACGCTAGAGTGTTCATCATGCCAGAAGCCTGGGGTATTTAGTTCACGCGTCGATACACCACCACCCACATAAGATTTTCGCTCTAAAATTAGGACTTTCTTTCCTGCTTTCGCTAAATAGGAAGCGGCAGTTAATCCGTTATGTCCAGCGCCAATCACAATTACATCATATTGAGACATCATGTCACTCCTTTCCTTTTTTCGTTTTAAGCTGTGATTGGGGCTAAGCATAAAGACAAAAAATCGGATGCGGAAGACAGCACTTTTTTGTATGCTAGTTACATAAATGTTCGTTATGTAAGATGTTTTTTAAAGGAAGTTGCCACAATGCATGGGTTGCAATCACAACAGCAGATTGAGCTAGAAGAATTTCGTAAACGTGTGCACCAAGGTAACGACCCGCATGGTCCAGTTCGTGAAACCATGAGCCGTTTAGGTGACCGCTGGACACCGTTGATTTTAATGATTTTACGTACGGGAATTTTACGTTATACCCAGTTACTCAAAGAGATTAACTCGATGGCAGACTCGCCTGTATCACAGCGTATTTTGACCTTAAAGTTGCGTGCCTGTGAGCGTGATGGTTTTATTCAGCGCACCGTGATTCCGACGGTGCCGCCTCAGGTGGAGTATGGTTTGACTGAGTTGGGGCAGGCGATGGTACAGGAACTGAATCGATTAATTGGCTGGCTAGAAGTGCATGAAGCACAAATAAAAGCTTGTCGAGCTGAATACGACGCCCAGTAGGTTGATATGTATTTCTAGAATAAATTTTATACGTTATTAAAAATAATAAAATTAATCAGTCAATTTTATTCAAATCTTTCTCAAACCTGCTACTTCAGATACTGAGTTTTCTGATGGTAGAGGTTTATTTTTATAAAAATAATTCAAGGCAATCATTCAATCACATCTATGTATTTGTTGTGTGGATACAAGCAATCTAAATAATAAATTTTATGAATGGTTATGCAGCATGTATTTTAGCTTCATGGAACAGCGCAAAGCGATTGGATTTAATCCTCTCGATTTTGCCAATACAGAAACAGCCATTTGGAACAAGGAGTTGCGTGTCCAATTGCCGATTCTAAATGGAACATGGAGTGTAGAAAAATCATGAGTGCACTAAAAAAAGTATTAATCGTTGGCGGTGGAATAGGTGGTTTATCCACTGCAATTGCACTACGAAAAGCAGGAGTTGCTCAGGTCGACGTCATTGAAATCAATGCTGAACCTAAAGTTTATCATGTCGGCATTGTGGTTCAGGCAAACTTCATTCGTGCCATGGCTGCACTAGGGATTGCTGATGAAGCGGTTCAAGCTGGCTTCCCTTATCAGGGTTTACGTATCTGTAATATTGATGGTGAAGTTAAAGCGGAATTGAGTGGTGCACCGCTTGCGGGTGAACAATATCCTGCCAATTTAGGTCTGACCCGACCAGCCTTACATAAAGTGCTCTTAGATGCGATTCAAAGCGAAGGTGTGAATCTCAAATTAGGTTTGACCTTTGACGAGATTGAGCAAACCGCTGAACAGGCCACTGTGAGTTTCACCGATGGTACGCAAGACAGTTATGACTTGGTGGTCGGTGCAGATGGCGTGTATTCCAAAGTCCGCAGTCAGGTATTTGGCGAACAGTATAAGCCAAAATTTACAGGACAAGGCGTATGGCGCTATAACCTGCCACGACCAAAAGACTTACTGTATTCGCACATGTTTGAAGGCAAGTCGGGTGGGAAAGTCGGCTATACCCCATTGACCGAAGACAGCTTATATATTTTGGCGGTATGGGAAGAACCTGGTAATCCATTCTTTGATCCAAACAGCCTTGCTGAAGAATTCCAGAAACGTCTGGATGGTTTTGGGGGCTTGATTCCTGAATTAAAACAGCAAATTACTGACCCAAGCCAAGTAGTTTATCGCCCGCTGGAAGCAATCTTGATGCCTGCACCGTGGTACAACGGACGCGTGCTGTTGATTGGCGATGCAGCACATGCCACCACACCACATATGGGGCAGGGTGCAGCACAAGCCGTTGAAGATGCCGTGGTTCTGGGTGAATTGGCAGCCTCCGCACCTGATGTGCAGCATGTACTTGATGGCTTTATGGAACGTCGTTATCAGCGCTGCAAATTTATCAATGAAGGGTCAATCCAGATTGGTGAATGGGAACAGCGCCCAACGCCTGACGCCAACTTTGCCGGCATGATGGCTAAAATGATTGAAGTCACTTCGCAGCCGATTTAAGGAGATGAGCATGCAACAAAATCCTTTAAAAAGCTGGACGCTGAATGTAGATGATATTCAATTTATTGGTCAGGATTTACAGCGTCCCGAGTGCATTATTGCTCAGCCTGATCATTCACTCTGGGTCGCCGATGCTCGCGGTGGTGTGATGCACATCGACGCGCAAGGACAACAGACTTTAATCGCTCCTGAAATTGAAGTTCAGGAAGATGCCAGTTTTGAGGATCGCTATGTCAAGGCACAGGGTGCTTCGCTGCCGAATGGCATGGCAATGACCGATGAAGGTGACTTTATTATTTGTAACTGGGGTTTAGACCGCATTGAAAAGTTACATAAAAACACCGCACAGGTAGAAGTACTTTATGACCAACTGAATGGTCAACCTTTAGGAAAAACCAATTTCCCGTTAATTGATTCAAAAGGACGAATCTGGTTTACCGTAACCACCACCATGCAGCCGTGGACTGAATCCATCAATTCTGATGAGCTGGATGGCTATATTGGCGTGATTGATGAAAATGGCATTCGCGTGGTGGCTGAACAGCTCGGCGGTGCAAATGAAATCCGATTCGATGACAATGAGGAATGGTTATATGTGGTTGAAAGTAATGTACGACGTATTACCCGTTTTCGGGTTGCTGATGATGCAACTCTGTCTGATCGTGAAGTTTATGGACCTGAAGAACTCGAAGGATTCCCAGACGGATTTGCTTTTGATGTCTATGGGAATTTATGGGTAACTCTGGTGATGGTGGACAAACTAATCGCGATTACGCCTGAACAGGAGGTCGTGACTATTTTGGATGACAGCCATCCTGAAGCCAATGCTCGACTCAATCAGCATTATAAAACCAAGACATTAACCCCCGAAATTATGCAGGCATCGCGCGGCAAACTCGCGCCGTGGATGGCCAGTATTACCTTTGGTGGGGCAGATTTAAAAACCGTGTATTTAGGCAGTTTGCAAGGCACGCGAATTCCATTTTTCCGTTCGCCTGTGGCAGGACAAAAATTAAGACATTGGAAATAAAGGAGTAGATCCACATGATTCGACATCTCAAAAAAGGCAAACCTGCCGAAGTGAAAGCAGAGCTCAATACCCAAGTGCGTCAGACGGTTGAAGACATTATTCAGGCGATTGAACAGCGTGGTGAAGCAGCGCTACGTGAATACTCGGAAAAATTTGACCGCTGGAATCCTGAAACTTTTCGTTTGAGCCAAGCTGAAATTCAAGCCTGCATCGACAGTTTGTCGAAACAAGCGATTGAAGACATTAAATTTGCTCAGGCCCAAATCCGCCGTTTTGCCCAAATCCAGTTGCAGTCCATGCGTGATGTAGAAGTGGAAACCTTGCCGGGTGTGGTGTTGGGACACAAAAATATTCCAGTGAATTCGGTGGGTTGTTATATCCCAGGTGGTAAATATCCATTGCTGGCATCGGCACATATGAGTGTCTTGACGGCAAAAGTGGCAGGCGTAAAACGTGTGATTGCCTGTGCGCCACCATTTGATGGCAAACCATCCCCTGAAATTATTGCCGCGATGGCGATGGCTGGTGCAGATGAAATTTATGTGATGGGCGGGGTGCAGGCGATTGCAGCCATGGCACTTGGTACAGAACAGATTGCCCCAGTGGATATGATTGTCGGGCCGGGTAATGCCTTTGTTGCTGAAGCGAAACGTCAGCTCTATGGTCGTGTCGGAATTGACCTGTTTGCAGGACCAACCGAAACCATGGTGATCTGTGATGACAAGGTCGATGCGGAGCTGGTTGCAGTGGATTTGCTAGGGCAAGCGGAACATGGTCCAACGTCACCAGCCTATTGCGTAACCACCAGCCAAAAAATTGCCGATGAATTGCCTGCTGCGATTGAGAAAGTCTTGGCACGTTTAGATACAGCACCGATTGCTAGCGTGTCATGGCGCGATTATGGCGAAATTATCCTGTGCGACACAGATGAAGAAATGCTGGCAGAATCCGAGCGTATTTGTAGTGAACACGTGCAGGTCATGACCAAAGACCCTGACTGGTTCTTAGAACGTATGACCAGTTATGGCGGTTTGTTTTTGGGACATCGTACTAATGTGTCGTATGGCGACAAAGTCATTGGGACCAACCACACCTTACCAACCATGGGCGCAGGACGTTACACAGGTGGTTTGTGGGTCGGTAAATTTATTAAAACCCATACTTATCAGCGTATTTTGACCGATGAAGCCAGTGTGGCAATTGGTGAAGTGTGTTCACGTCTCTGTGCACTGGAACATTTCTCTGGGCATAAAGAACAGGCCGATATCCGTGTGCGTCGTTTGAAGCCAAGCACAACAGAACATACAGTGCCTACGATTGTTGAGGCGAGCGCATGAAACTGGCAGGTCGAGTTGCCTTAGTCACGGGTGCGACAGGCAGCTTGGGACACAGAATCTGTTTGGCTTTGGCAGCACAGGGCGCAAGCATTGTGGTGGGTTATAACCAGTCTGCCGAGAAAGCCCAGCAGGTGCTCGACAGCTTGCCTGAGGTGGAACAGGGGCATTTGTTGGCGGCAGCACCTGTCACCAACAGCGCTGCCTTAGCCGATTTGGCAAGCCAGATTCAGCAGCACTTTGGACGTTGTGACATGGTGGTGAACTGTGCAGGCACCACGCGCTTTGTTGAACATGCTGACCTTGCTAGTCTGGAGGATGCTTTGATTGATACGATTTTTACCACTAATGTTCGCGGGGCAATTGCAGTGGTACGTGCCTTACAACCACTACTTCAGCAAAGTGATGATGGTTTGATTGTGAATATCAGTTCTATCGCCGCACGTACTGCGATGGGCAGCAATATTGCCTACTGCGCTTCTAAAGCGGCACTAGACAATCTGACCATTTCACTGGCACGTGCCCTAGCACCCAAAATTCGTGTGGTTTCGGTTGCACCAGGTCTGTCAGATACCGAGTTTGTTAAAGGCTTAGACCAAGACTGGCGGAACCTGCAAGCCCAGTCAACACCACTAGGACGTCTAGCACTGCCTGAAGAAGTCGCTGCGGCAGTTGTTGCGGTAGCTACCCAGCTCACCTTTACCACAGGCGCGATTATTCCTGTCGATGGTGGGCGGCAGATTTTATAAAACAATAGGGAAAACAGCACGATGAGCAAGGATGTTTTTGCGTGGAAACCCCATCATGGTGGGATTAGCGTAGCCGATCTGGATGAGAGTATTGCGTGGTATTGCGATTACTTGGGGTTTGAACTGGAAAAAAAGCAATTCATTGAACAGATTCCTGCACAAATTGCCTTTATTCAACGCGGTGATTTTCGCATTGAACTGTTTGAATTGCCCAATGCCAAACCACTGCCAGACGAGCGCCGTATGCCGAACCTCGATGTGCAAACCCACGGGCATAAACATTTGTGCTTTGCTGTGCAAGATGCCAAACAGGCGTTTGCCGAGCTTCGAGAAAAAAATGCTGACATTGTGTTTGAAGCAGTGATTGGCGGAACAGCAATGGGATTTTTGCGGGATAACACTGGGAATTTGATTGAACTGATTGAATATCCTGATTTATGGAACAATGAGGGAACAGTAAAATGAAATTGGCAACACTCAAAGATGGTAGTCGAGATGGCCGCTTGGTCATCGTTTCTAAAGATTTAAAAACCGCGACTTTGGCAACAGGCATTGCGCTTACCTTACAAGATGCTTTGGAAAACTGGGATGAAGCCGAGCCAAAGCTGCAACAAAAATATACTGCCCTGAATGATGCAATTGAACAAGATGCCTTTGCTTTCGATACTACTCAAGCTATGGCGCCCTTGCCACGTGCTTATCAATGGGCAGATGCCTCAGCATTTTTAAATCATGGTTCATTGATGGAACAGGCATTTAAACTCGACATTAAAAAAGACAAAGGCGTGCCGATTATTTATCAGGGTGCGGGCGATGACTTTTTGGGAGCCTGTGATGATTATCCTGTACCAGGTGAAGAACATCAGATTGATTTTGAAGGTGAAGTTGCTGTCATTCTGGATGATGTGCCAATGGGCGTACAGGCTGAACAGGCTGAAAAACATATCAAACTGTTTATGTTACTCAACGATGTCAGTCTGCGTGCGCACCTGTTTAAAGAAGTCAGCATTGGCTTCGGTCCGCTACGCGCTAAACCAAGTACCGTATTTGCGCCTGTTGCAGTCACACCTGATGAGTTGGGCGATGCGTGGCATGACGGACGCATTAAACTGCCTTTAGAAGTTCAGTGCAATGGCGAGTGGTTTGGACATCCGAATGGCGAGGAAATGAGTTTTTCTTTCCCTGAACTGGTGATGCATTTGGCACGTACCCGTAACCTGAAAGTCGGCACAATTTTAGGCTCAGGCACATTTTCCAATCAGAACTATAAAGAAGTCGGTTCAGCATGTTTGGCAGAAAAACGCGCCATCGAAATTATTGAACTGGGTGAGCCAAAAACGCCATTTTTGAAATTTGGCGACCGCTTGCAGTTTGAAATGAAAGGGCAGGACGGACAAAGCATTTTTGGCAAAATTAACCACCAATTTGTTCCGTATCAGGAGGTGTAACATGCACATTCTCGTGACAGGCGCAAATGGTTTTGTCGGGTCGAACTTGGTCAAAGCCTTGCTGGAGCAACAGCAAGAACTGTCCAACTTTAGCCGACTCAGTCTGCTGGACTTACAGTTTCAGGAACGTAGTGCCGATCCGCGCGTGGCGTATTATCAGGGTGATTTTTCTGATACGGCTTTGATTGAGCAAGCCTTGGCACAACCTGTGGATGTGGTGTTTCATTTAGCCAGTATTCCGGGCGGTATGGCCGAGCAAAATTATGAACTCAGCCGTAAGGTCAATGTCGATGCAATGCTGTTTTTATTTGAACAGCTCAAGCAACAAGGCAACTGTCCGCGCGTCGTATTTGCCAGCACCATTGCCGTGTATGGTTCGGACTTGCCAGAACAGGTTGATGATGACACCCCGCTAAAACCGCATTTGACTTATGCAGGGCAAAAACAGTTTGGCGAAATTGTGCTAGATGATTTTAGCCGTAAAGGCTGGATTGATGGTGTCGCGGTACGTTTACCGGGAATTGTGGCACGACCACAGCAGCCATCGGGATTGCTCTCAGCCTTTATGAGTGATGTGTTCTGGACGCTGTCACAGCAACGCACTTTTGCTTGCCCAGTTTCACAGCATGCGGTGGCATGGTGGATGTCAGTGAAATGCTGCGTGGACAATTTAATTCATGCCGCAAGTCTGCCTAAAGAACAGTTACAGCAAGACCGTCGTGTCTTTACCTTGCCTGTGCTGCGCCTGAGCATGCAGCAGGTGGTGGATGGCTTGGCCCAAGAATTTACCTTAAATACCGACACGCTGGTCAGCTTCGACAGCAATAACCCACAACTTGAGAAAAATTTTGGCGCATACCCTGAGATTCATACCCGACGGGCAGATGCACTTGGCTTTAAACATGACGGATCTATCCAAAATCTCATTAAAAATACTTTAAATCTCGACTGATAGTTCTCAAAAGCTTGAGTCAGATTCATAAACCAAGGAGTGGTTTATCATGAACATGATTAGCGATAACTTCGAATCAAAAAGTAAGTTTGTTGCCTATTTACTGCTGATTCTCAACTGTTTGTCTCCGATGGCGGCGATTGTGATTGCCCCGAGTCTGCCACAAATGCAGGCTGAGTTTTCCCATATTCCCAATGTGGAGTTTTTAGTCCCGATTGCCCTGACGATTCCGGGGCTGTTGGTGGCATTGCTCAGCCCTGTGGTTGGACTGTTTGCCGACAAATACGGACGGAAAAAGATGCTGGTCATGGCGACCTTTATTTATAGCCTGATCGGTGTGTTGCCTCTGTTTCTGCACAGCCTTTACGCCATTATTGGCAGCCGTGTGATTCTTGGTATGGCCGAAGCGGTGATTGTGACCATCAGTACGACTCTGATTGGTGATTATTATTCGGGTGCGGTGCGTCAGCGTTATCTAGCTTTACAGACCACCTTTGCATCGAGTTCGGCAATTCTATTTTTCATGATTGGTGGTGCGCTCGGTGAGTTTGGCTGGCGCGTACCGTATGCGGTATATGCGGTGCCTGTAGTGCTGGGGATCTTGGGTGCATTTATGTTGTGGGAACCTCAGCAGCACAAAATGTCTGCCGATGATGACCATGAAGCGCAAGCTGTGACCTTTCAGCCAAAACTGTTGTTTTTCATCTGTGTCATGACCTGCATTGGCGCATTGGCATTCATGATTTTACAAATCCAGATGGCATTTATTTTGGGTTCGATTGGCGAGACTTCACCGAAAGTAGCAGGCAATATTTCTTCTGCATGTAGTGCCTTGATTGTGGCTGGGACATTGAGCGTGCATGTGTTTTCACGCTTGAAGTTTAAAGTCGGACATAACCTGTTTATTGCTTTTGGTCTGATTGGGCTCAGTTTCTTACTGATGTCACATGCAACTTCTGCCGATCAGATTTTACTCTATGCTTTGTTGAATGGCTTTGGCTGTGGTCTGTTGTTACCGACTTTGGCAATCTGGAACATGAAAAATCTGCCTTGGTTTAAACGTGGTATTGGGACAGGCATGTGGTACGGCAGTTACTGTTTAGGTATGTTCTTTAGCCCGATTCTGTTTGTTGCGGCGACTAAGTTTACAGGGAATCTGTTCAATACCTTGACATTGGCAGGTTGGGTGCTGATTCCACTGGCATTGATTGCCTTGGTTCTCGGATTTGTGAAAGGAACATCAACTCAACCCATCGCAACACCAGACAAGGCATAGGTAAGGAAATCATATGCAGCAGCGGCTACACAACAAAGTGGCAATCGTCACAGGAATAGGTAACGGCATCGGCAAAGCCTGCGCGCTGATGTTTGCAGCCCAAGGAGCACAGGTCATGGGCTGTGACATTGTCACCGAACTGACCGAGCAGACTCAGGCACAAGCTCAGCAACAAGGGTTAGAGATCAGCATTGCAACTTGTGATCTGACCCAGCCTGAACAGGTTCAGGCGCTGGTCGTGGCAACCATCGAAAAGTTTGGTCGAATAGATGTATTGGTGAATGCCGCTGCATTTGCCCATTTTCATCCGATTGAGGAACTGAGTTATCAGCACTGGAAACAGACCTTGGTCGGTGAGCTGGATGTGGTGTTTTTGCTGTGCAAGGAAGCATGGCATGCCCTGAAACAGCAGGGCGGTTCAATCATTAACTTTGCTTCAGCCAATGCATGGATGGCACTGGAAGGCTCACCTGCCTTGGCGCACTGTGCAGGCAAGGGCGGTGTTTTGGCAATGACGCGGCAACTGGCTATGGAAGGCGGTGCTGATCAGATTCGGGCGAATACGATTTCCCCAGGGCTGATTGAAACTGCAGCAACGCAGGCACACATGCAAGAAGACCCTGCCTTTAAGCAGCAAGCGTTAAGCAAGCAGATTTTGCGACAGCGCATCGGTCGACCCGAAGACATTGCATGGGCCGCGATTTATCTCGCATCGGATGAGTCGGCATGGGTCACAGGTACAGACCTGCGGGTCGATGCAGGTGCAACAGCATCTTAACCTTTTAAAACCATGAATTAAATCAACAATTGATCGGGCTGTTTACAGCCCAATAGGGATGTTTTGCCCTAAAAAACACAAGAAAGGATTTCTTATGAAAAAAACAGTTTTGATGCTTTGTATGTTCGGCAGCATTTACAGTTCAATGGCAATGGCAGAAACCACGGACAATCTGGTTGCCGCAGCAGATCCTGATGCGGGTACTAATTTTCGCATTGGGCCACGTGTTGCCAGCCCTGAATCGACGGCACCTGTGCAAGACAACAAATTATTTTCCAAGCAAGGACAATGGTTGTCGGATCATGGTGTTTCACCGCATGTTGGACTGACAGAGGTGTATTTGGGTAATCCAAGCGTGGGTACACAAACCAACAACTATGAATCGCTGTCGCTGATTTCAGTGGGTGCAGACTTTGATCTGAATAAAATCATTGGCTTGCAAGGTGGCTATGTTCACTTCGAAGAACTGTTTGTGCCGTGGACACATAACCTTGGCTATGGCGGTCAGGCAGCCAGTGTGATTGCAGGCAAACCCGGTCCGTATATTCCCAAAGTGTCGCACTTGACGTTATTCACTTATGAACAAAAACTGCTGGATGACAAGCTGTCGATTGAAGCGGGTAAAAGCAATGCAGGCAACTACATGGCAACCCCGATCTGTAATACAGGCTTTACCTGTGTGAATGCGATTTTGCAGGATTCGGCAGGCATTAACCCACCGCCGTATGCCAACTGGAGTACCCGTATTGCCTACAATGTCAGCCCGAAACTGCGTGTGCAGGCTGGCTGGTGGCGCAGTAACAATGCCTTCCCGTTCACCAACGGCTGGGAAGGTGATGCAGGCGATTCGGGCGGTACATTGAGTGATGTGTATTTGGCGGATGTTGCTTATAAAACTGATTTTAGTATGGAAAAATATCCTGTCACTGTAGAGGCGATGGGCTTTCATAACACCCGTGAACAGGTCAATCCGTTGACTTCAGCCACCAGTAACTCAGCCAATGGCGTGTATCTGGCAGGCAAGAAAACTTTTTGGCGTCAAGATGGCGGCAACAGCAATGACCCGAATCCAAAATCACTGGCAGTCTTTGGCGCTTTAACGCATAGCTTTGAAGAAAACACCACCAATGGGGTCGAGACACAGTTGAATACAGGCATCATCTTGAACCATCCGTTTGAATCACGTCCTTATGACAGCTACTCGGTCAGCTTTATTTGGGATCAGTTGACCAAGAGCGAACAGCGCTTCTTGCAACAGTCCTATACAGGAGCGGATAGCTACAAACCAGGACGCAATGAATATGCGATTGCACTGGATGCCAACTTCATTTTATCCGACAGTCTTGTGGTAAGCCCGTTCATTATGCGCACCTTTAACAGCAGTAGCTGGATGAACCCGACCACATCGACCAATCCAAAATCGGGGATTGCCTTGGGCGTTGCACTGCATATTCAGCTCGATACCTTATTGGGTTTCAACCCACACCCACATCCATAATTTGATTAAGTGCTGCCGATCTGGTAGCACTTTCCCGTAGGAACATTTGGGTAACCTGCCTACAAAAAAGTGCCGTCTTCTCGTGCATCAAGATTGCTTTTATGCTGGCAGGGCACAACAGGACAATATTTTAAAAACAAGGAGTGACAATGATGTCTGAAAAAGTCGTGGTTTTAACCGGTGCAGCAGGTGGTTTGGGCGCAGCATTTGCCCGCCGTCTGGCAGAACAGGGTTATCGTTTGGCACTGGTGGACTGTGTCGATATGCAGGAGCAGGTACAACAGTTGCAGGCGCTGGGCGCAGATGCTCAGGCATTTCAGTGTGATTTGAGCAATCCCGATCAGATTCAGCATACAGGGCAGAAAATCTTGCAGCAATTTGGAGGCTGCGATGTGCTGATTAATAACGCGGCATATATTCCCTTGCAAAACTTTGAAGACAGTAACTTCCTGGAATGGAAAAAAACCATGGCAGTGTCACTGGATGCGTCGTATCTGCTCAGCAAAATCTTTGCACCAAGCATGATCGAGCAGGGCTGGGGGCGAATTGTCAATTTTGCATCGAGCAATACAGGGCGACCACAAAAAGGTTTCTTGGCGTATATCGCAGCGAAAAAGGGTGTGATTGGTCTCACCCGCGCGCTGGCAGTGGAACTGGGTGATCGTGGCATTACCGTGAATGCGATTTCCCCAGGGTTGATCAAGCATGCAGGCAGTGAACATGCCTTGCCCGCAGAACTGTTTGAACATGTGAAAAACAGCCAGTTTATTAAGCGTAATGGCGAACCAACCGATTTGGCAGGCGTTTTAAGCTTTGTCATTTCCCCAGAATCTGGCTATATGACTGGGCAAGTTTTTCATGTCGATGGTGGATTTTTATTTTAAGAAAGCGAACAAGGAAAAGTACATGAAAGTTGCATTGATTGGGGCAAGCGGTATGGCTGGCTCAAGTATTTTAAATGAACTTGTGACACGTGGTCATCAAGTGACGGCAATTGCTCGTTCTCCTGAAAAAATTGCGCAGTATCAACAGGTCGAGGCAAGACAGGCGGATATTAATGACACGGCACAACTGATGCCATTACTGGTAGAGCAGGATGCAGTGATTAGCGCAGTGCATTTTACCGATACGCAGATTGAGCATTTACTGGATGCTCTGAAAGAAACCTCTGTACCACGCTATCTGATGGTCGGTGGTGCAGGGGGATTAATCCTAGAGTCTGGGCAACGCTTGGTCGATGATCCAAAATTTCCTGAGCATGTCAAACCTGAAGCTTTAGCTGGTATTGCAATTTTGGAAACACTACGCCAAGAACCTGAGTTGAATTGGACGGTGCTATCACCCTCCATGATATTTAAATCGGGTGAACGTACAGGGCAATTTCGTTTAGGCAAAGAGGAATTATTGACTAAAGATGGCATGAGCCATATTTCCACGCAGGATTATGCGGTGGCTCTGATTGATGAATTAGAGAAACCGCAGCATATTCGTGAGCGATTTACTGTTGGATATTAATATCTCTAGAGTTTAAAGTGATAGGAGGAGCTATGTTGCTAAGACATAAGCTCCTTTTTGTATGGGTTAAGCCATTTGTATTTTAGTTCTAAAGGTTATCAGATAACTTAAGCCTGCAAGTACATAACACATAAAAATCACAGTACTCATCGACAATAATGAAGTGCCAAACAAGGTAGTTAGGGGAGCAGTTACACCACCGATCGCAAACATCAAAAAGCCCAGCAAAGCAGAGGCTGTGCCTGAAAATTCATGCTGACGTTGCATTGCAAGGGCGCTCGTCAATGAACTGATACAACTCACAGTGGAAATAGTGATAAATAAGAAGCTGAGGCAAAGCAAAATTGGTGCATGTAAAGCACTCACTATCAGCAATCCTAAACTGGTAACTAGTGCAATGCCAAGTGCCATCATCAACAGTTTTTTCTCAGAAAAATAATTCAGCAATTTTGAGGTCGCGATTGCAGCAATAATCAGTCCACACCCATTTACTGCAAACAGCAGGCTATAGCTTAGAGCTGAGAAATGATAATTTTCCTGAAACACATACGAGGACGCGCCAATATAAGCAAATAGTCCACCCATCATCATACTTTGTATCAGGCATAGCCCAATAAAAACCCTATCTTTCAGGACGGTAGTAAAAGCAAGTTTAACTGACTGTTGTAACTGTTCTACTCGATTGGGTGAGTGTGACTCTGTAATGAAGAAATAGCACAGCAGAAAAATGGCTATACCTAAAATTGATAAACTGGCAAAAAGTCCTTGCCACTCGGTAAACTGTAACTGTATTCCACCAAGGACAGGTGAAAGAATTGGGGCAATCCCATTAATTGCCATAATTAAGGCAAAAAATTGTGCCAACTCTTTACCTGCATAACGGTCACTGGCAATGGCACGGGCAAGCACGGCACCACCTGCACCAGCAAAGCCTTGGATAAAGCGTATCATCACCATTTGGGTGATGTCTTGCACGAACATGCAGCCAATCGAACTTAAAGTGAATAGTGCCAATGCCAGCATCAGCGGTTTTTTACGACCAATTCGATCACTCCAAGGACCAAAAAATAACTGTCCAATACCTAAACCAATTAGGGCAGCCGTCAGACTCAGTTGAGAGAGCGGCACTGAGGTATGTAAATCACTGCTAATTTGCGGTAAGGCAGGTAGGTAAAAATCGGTACAAATTGGACCAAAAGCCGTCAGAATGCCCAAAATAATCGAATACCTGAGATATGTTGCATTCATGCTTGAACCTCTTCAATGCTTGGATTTGCTACGAAACGGGTAATCGTGGGGAGATATGGCTCAATCTGTTTCAATGTAGCTTCAAGTTGTTGTTGTAATTCGAAAGGTACAGCTGATAGCACTTGGTTATACACATCTGTAGTAATGATCTGTAATTCCCTGAGTTTGTTAAAACCAACAAGGGTAAGCGAAACCTTCTTAAGGCGACGGTCTTGTCTATCTTCGACACGTGTTACATATTCACCTTGTACCAGACGATCCACCATGCGACTTGCAGCATTGTGCGAGATCGCTGCATTTGCAGCAATTTCGGCAATGCTGCAAGAGCCTTGTTTATATAGCAGAAACAAGGTGTTGAGTTGGCTAAAAGAAAATTCACCATTTAAAGCTTTGCCCATATGTGGGAAAAGCACGCTCGCAACCAAGGCATGTAGATGATCAAGATATTGACCGAGATTTTGATTTTGTGACATATACTAAAGCTCAATTATATTCATTAAGGAATATAATGCATTAAGACATAGAAGGCAAATGAAGTCACATTCCATAATCAATCATTAATAATTTGCGGAATGGATTTGTTAAAACAAAACTATTTGTTTCATGAATACCAACCATGCATATAAAGCATTTGTGGATTGTTCAAGCGCAGACTAATCTGAATTCCATATCGTAATTCTTTAGATTGGAACGAGGACTAAAAGGAATTTAACTATGGCAATTGTTGGTATTGATACATTGCTTTATGGGGTTCAAGACCTTGAAAAAGCAACACAATTTTTAGATGATTTTGGCTTGCAACGTTTAAGCTCAAATGCTGAAGAAACTATTTATCGTCTGGCAGAAGGTTCAACGGTAATCGTACGCTCGATTGATCACGCTTCTATGCCCGATGACTCAGCATATACAGGGTTTGGTGTCAAGGAAACCATTTGGGGCGTCGATACTGAAGATAATCTGCAACGTTTGGTCGATGATTTAAAACAGGACCGTGAAGTTACTTTAGGGGATGATGGCGCTTGGCGTTTTTACTCGGATTGTGGTTTGCCTTTGGCATTGCGCGTCTTTGATCGTCAGAAAGTGATTTATTCTACTGATCCGATTAACTCATCTGGCAACATCAATCGCCTGAACCAACATCGAAAATGGCGTCGACGTGCTATTCCAAAAACCATCAATCATGTGGTTTTTGCAGTCAAAGATTATTGGAAAACCTTTGCCTTTTTTCGTGATCGTTTGAACTTTCGCATGTCTGATCATCAAAAAGGCATTGGTACCTATTTACGTGCAGATGGGGCACATGAGCATCACAACACCTTCCTATTGAACTGTGAGGTGCCGGGGGCAGGTGGAATTCCACGTTTTCATCATACCTGTTTCGGGGTTGAAGATTTTGATGAAGTCATGATTGGTTCTAATCACATGACAAAACGTGGTTGGACGCATGGTTTCTTGGGAATTGGACGACATCGAATTGGTTCTGCAATTTTCTGTTATTTCGATTCACCTGTTGGTGGGGAGACCGAATATGGTGCAGATACAGACTATTTAGATGACAACTGGGTACCACGTGAATGGGAATTCCGTTTTGGTACAGCTTCATGGATGACTAAACCTCCTGCCTTTATGATGGATGAAATTCCTTGGGATGTCGGTTTTTATCAAGGTGAAGAAGCCTACATGCGTGAACTGAAAACCGAAAAAACTGAGTAATTTATAAAGGATAAACAGGATGTTTAAATATTTTGAAACCAACTATGTTTGGAGTTTAGCTGTCGCGGCTGCAATTGAAATGGGCGCAAAAATTGGTGAAATTGAAGCCATGTGTCGTCCACTCGCAGACATTGCCAAAGAGGGAGATGACCCTGGCACAGCGGCATTTTTAGCTTCTTGGGAACAGGGTGGAGACAATCTACTGGCACTAGCGGAAGAAGATAAAGCAGCAGGGCGATTATTAAGTGCGGGTGATAAACTCAATCGAGCAGCGATTTACTACATTACCGCTGAACGAATGCAGGCACATGGTTATGCTCCGCGTAAAGCCTTATATGCCAAATTTTTAGATACCTTCCAACAAGGTATCCAACTAGCCAAAGAACAATGTGAACGCGTCGAAATTCCATATCAAGAGGGTATTATTGCGGGTTTATATACTCATGCAGAAGGGGTAAAGGGACCAACACCATGTTTAGTGGTGATTAATGGGTTAGATTCCACCAAAGAAATGGTCTATCGTGCTGGGCTATTTCCACAGCTTTTAGCAAAACGTGGTATTTCTAGTTTGTTCATTGATCAACCTGGGACAGGAGAAGCGCTACGCTTACATGGTCTGACTGCTGTAGTTGAAACAGAACAATGGGCAAGTGAAGTGGTCGATTATTTGGAACAGCGCCCAGATGTTGATGCCCTGAAAATTGGTTTACTTGGCGTTTCACTTGGTGGTTATTACTGCCCACGTGCAGTCGCATTTGAACCTCGCTTTGCATTAGGTGTGGTATGGGGTGCGAACCATAACTGGGGGGAAATGCAAAAACGTCGTTTGCAACGTGAAGGTGAAAATCCAGTGCCGCACTACTGGGAGCATGTACGTTGGGTGTGGGGAGCCAAAGACATGGATGAATTCATGGAAATCGCACAAAACGTACATCTAAATGGTGTGCTAGAAAATATTCGTGTCCCATTCTTGGTGACTCATGGTGAGGCGGATAAACAGATTCCATTGGAATATGCACACCAGTCTTATGATCAGTTGGTAAATAGCCCAGATCGTGAATTGAAAATCTTTACTGAACGTGAGGGTGGTATACAACACAGTAGTTTAGATAATACTGCAAATGCTGGTACATATATTGCGGATTGGGTTGCTACACAATTCCATGGCAATTTAGCTTAATAAGCAGTGAAATCATAAAGATTGTAGAAGTTAAGCTTAATGACTTCTGCAATCTTAACGATCAAAAAGTAAGGTATTTATATTCCATTTAACTTGCGTGTCAATATCAATGAATCAATAGGGTTGATATGGTTAACTACTAAGTAAACCGTATGCTGATATTAATGCTGAAACATTAAAAACATAGGTTGTTTAAGATCTTAATTGAGCATCATTTATCTATTATTAGTTCATGATCATTTATGATTTTTGGTCTACCCATACAAGCTAAGTGTAAGCAAAACTTGAATGCCGGGAGTGCTTTACCTTGTTTGGTGCAGTAGAACTGTAAGCGAATATAGTCTTCTTGAGGGCACTGTTGCAAATAGAGATCTGAGCTGATGATTTTCCCTTTAAAAATTACTTAAAGACCGAAAACTCTATTCACCAGATAGACTTCACCCTGAGGTTGACCATCATAAAATGATGAAGCTTGCCCTTTACGCAGTGCTCGCATCACTTCAATACCTTTGATAGTGGCATAAGCCGTCTTCATCGATTTAAAACCTAACGTCGCTCGGATGATCCTCTTTAACTTCCCATGATCACATTCGATTACATTATTTTTGTATTTAATCTGCCTGTGCTCAAGATCTGGTGGACATTTTCCTTCCTGTTTTAACCGTGATAAAGCACTTCCATATGTAGGTGATTTATCTGTATTGATCACTTTGGGAATCTGCCACTTCTTCATATTCTTTAAGATTTTCCCAAGAAAACAATAGGCTGCTTTAGTATTCCGTTTAGAAGAAAGATAAAAATCAATGGCATAGCCACATTGGTCAACTGCACGATACAGATAAGACCACTGTCCATTCACTTTTATATAAGTTTCATCAATATGCCATGAGCTCAGATCTGTAGGATTACGCCAATACCAGCGTAAGCGTTTTTCTATTTCAGGAGCATAACGTTGAACCCAACGATAAATCGTGGTGTGTGAATAGTTACCAATTTTATAGACACCTTGAAGTTAGATAAAATGATTAATAAACGAGGTGCTTATGAGCGTTCAAAAATAGGTAAAGAATAGAGAAATATGAACTTAACGTATCATGTAATCAATTTAACATAATCTGTATTATACGAAATCATACTGTAACTCCAAAATAGAAATGTCCGGTTTCTCCAAAGGGCTTTGTTGCACAAAGATTT
>NZ_JAVIMT010000012.1:0-267 GCF_031196675.1 Acinetobacter sp. 148
AAAAAATCCAAGTCTTGAAGTTTTCAGCTGTAATACTCTCCCTCTAAGTAAACGAATTAATTTATTGCATAGATTAAATCCCGTTAGAAGAATTCGACCTTCAGGAAGGCACTTAACAACTATTGGCAAAGAATTAATACAAAATGAAGCCGCAGCAATTATTGAGTTAGTAAAAAATGCATATGATGCTGATGCTGATCAAATAAAAATTCAAATAAATTTAGATGAAAATAAGAAAAATGTTGAAATTATTATAATAGATAATGG
>NZ_JAVIMT010000013.1:0-240 GCF_031196675.1 Acinetobacter sp. 148
AAAAGGTGACAGCAAGTACGTGGGACTAATAGCAAAGAATCCTGCACATGAAAAATGGATTGTAGAAGTACCACGATTAGAAAAGTATTCATTGCATGAACTTGTTGAACATTTAGAACTTAAGCCACATGAATACAGAAATATAAATTCAGAAAAACCCGGTATAGAGAAATTTGTAATTAACGGCCGTAATGATCATCTATTTAACGAAATACGGCATCAAGCATATATCGACATTAG
>NZ_JAVIMT010000014.1:0-131023 GCF_031196675.1 Acinetobacter sp. 148
AAGTGTCAACACACCCTAATTTGTTCTACATCCGCTAGATTTGTCATCTTCTATCTCCTTATTACTACATTCCTCGTAGTTTTGTTGTTCTATTTCGCACTACCTGTTCACAACAGTTTGCATGCTTTTTATTATTGTTTTTAAGAGACATGCCCGATGTTTGGCCTCAGGCAGCGTACAGGAAAAAAAGGCTAGCGTACATGCTAGCCCGAATAGAATTTAAGCAACGGCTTGGGTTAAATCGACCTTGCCAATTCCGGCTTGACGCATCGCATCATGAATTTCTTGCTCAGCACCATCTGCCAGTGGAAGCAGTGGCGAACGGACAGTGGCATGGTCCAAAATTCCGCGAGCAACCAGTGCATGTTTAAGTGCGACCGTGCCTTCCATGTGTGAACCGCGGTGATAGACATTGCGAGTTACGGGTAATAATTGGTCGTGAAGTGCACGAGCTTTAGCGTAATCTTTGGCTTTACCTGCTTTAATCATTTCAATTAAAAGTTCAGGGGCAATGTTGCCATAGCCCACCAATGCGCCGTCTACATCAAACATGGTGTGAAGCAAATATTCATCGTGGCATGTCAACACCTGTAAGTCTGGACGTTCACGGCGAATAATCGGAATTTCGACATCCCAGCGGCGCATGTTGCGCACACCATTTTTCATGGCAAATACGCCTGGCTGTGCAGAAATATCGAGTAGAGTCTCTAGGTCGTAAGTGGCCTTCGTTGCATCTGGATATTGGAATAAAATAGATGGCAAACCACTTTCTTCATAAATTGCTTTATAGCGGTCTTGTGGTGCGCCTTTTTGATAGCCAAAACGTAGCCAACCATGTGAAGGGTAAATTAAACCTGCCGAAGCACCGGCGCTGACCGCACGTTTTGCTTCTTCTGCTGCAACCGAAGTACCTTCGAGTGTAATCCCTGCGATTACCGGAATTTTATCATCTACCGATTTAACAAAGCTTTCGATGACCTGCATTTGTTCTTTTTGCGACAAGAATGTTCCTTCACCTGCATGCCCAAGAACAACCAAGCCTTTCACACCATCAATACTGCCTAACCATGAACCTAAACGTTGAATTGCATCATGGTCTACTTGTCCGTCACGGGTAAAAGGAGTCACAGGTGCTGGGGTTAATCCACGTAAATCTAAACTCATAATCGTACTTCCTATACAGTGTAATTAAATATTCTCTGGTTCTTAATCTGACTTAAATCGTGTTGTAGAGAACATGATTGAAGTATAGAAATAGGTGAGCTATGTAGGAATTACCAATTCTTGAATTTCAGTTATACTGAAAATGTATGGCTCAAAAATGCAAGTTTACGATTTAGGAAGAATCGATGAATTATGAATTATGGAAAATATTTTTAGACGCGGTGGAACTCGGTAGTTTAAGCAAAGTCGCCATGCTGCATAACACCAACCAACCGCAAATTAGTCGGCAAATGAACGAGCTTGAAGCGCAATGTGGTGGTCGTTTGTTTAACCGAACAGGACGCGGTGTCGAGCTGACCGATTTAGGCCAGCATTTACTTCCTAAAATTCGTTCATGGCTGAACGTGACCGACCAACTCAATAATGAAATTTTGCACTCGACCGATACCCCAATTGGTACGGTTCGTATTGCCAGTTTGCCCTCTACTGCACATCCGTTGTTATCGACTCTGTATAAAGTGCTTCAACAAAAATATCCCTTAATTAAACTGTCGGTGCGTGAGGGGCAAGGCGTGCATTTAGAAAAATGGCTCGAAGATGGCAGCGTCGATTTAGCTATTCTTTATCGCTTTAACCCGACACCTAAACAGGGCGATGTTTACCTTACCCAAGCCGATACCTATTTAGTCGGCTGCGAAGGAGATACGCTCACTCAGGCCAATGAAGTCGAATTTAAAGAGATAAGTCAGTTACCGCTGGTCACGTTTTGCAGGCCAAGTAACTGGCGCAATTTTTTAGACCATATGGCTTATGAAAATGGGGTAGAACTAAACATTGTGTTTGAAGCCGACTCGATTAGTTTACAAACCCATTTGGTTTCAGAGTCTCGCATGTATACCATGCTGGGGCCGCAAGCGTTAAAGAAGGCCAGCCAATACACCTCAATTCAAGCCGCAAAAATTATTAACCCCGCGCTAAAGCGCTATATTTCTTTATCTATTTCTAAGCATGGCTATTTAACGCCTGCGTGTAAAGCGGTGATGGAAGAAATTAGGAATTTGGCCGATTTGCTTTAAAAAACTTGTAACTTTATGATTGGCACTGTTGCATCGTTCGAAGCATGGTTTTTACAAAATCACGCGGCACTTCTGGGCTTTGTAGACTTAACTTTCCAAGCTTATGCATGAGTTTTGGGGAATATTGGCGTTCTAAACGGTGATAAATACATAGACAGGTCGCGCGACTATGTCCAGCGGCTACGCATTTTAAGTAAAAGTCTCGGTGTGCATTACTTTTATAGCCAGCAGAGGCAATCGATACAAATAACAATCCACCCAAAAAAACTGAAAAATTATAAAGAGACATATTCCTTCTCGTCGTTGTTGTTTTCTTTATCAATCACTCAACACAACAGCCGTTTGTGCAAAATATTGGCGAAACTTGCGGCTTCATCATAGTTAGAACGGTTTTAGAGGTCAAATTGATTTGCGGATGAGAAGCGTTTAATGTTTTAAAAATAAACAAATTTTATTGTTGCTGTTTTGAAGACAGTGTTGCGACATTAAACACTCTATGTTTTTACATACTTTTTTGTTTTGATAAATGCTTTAGCTTTGATTCGTTTTTAAATACTTAAAACATCTTCGTACTGAACTTAATGACTTTAAAAGAACAGGATGCTGCTTATGCCAGAGACTTCAATTCAACAAGAAACACAAAGTACGTGGGCAATATGTCGAGATCCTGTTTTATTGACTATGGTGGGCGGGGCAATTGATACCATTGGCTTTATCGCGTTATTTGGTTTTTTTACTGCTCATGTGACGGGCAACTTGGTATTGGCCGGGGCTGCGTTGGTGAAGGGTGGTGCAGGTTTATGGATTAAACTTGCGGCTATTCCATTGTTTATTGTGACAGTAGTTATTACGAAACTTTTAATTGACCGTAGTCAGACCAAACACAAAACGCTGTCTTATTTATTTTTATTTGAAGCTATTTTTCTCTTTGCTTTTATGGCTGCTGGGCTTTACTTTGAGCCATTTAAAAATGCCGATTCGATTACGGTTGCAATCACAGGTGGCCTCGGTTTAATTGCTTTGGCGATTCGTAATACATCAAGCAAAACCCTCATTAAAAATATTAGCCCCAGTACCATGATGACAGGCAACACTACCCAGCTTGGGATTGATATTGCTAACTTGCTTAAAAATAATAATGCTGCCAATCGGGCAAGTTTGCTTAAAAGTGCCAGTATTGTCATTGGCTTTGTTATAGGTGCTTTGATGGGGGCGGTACTCTATGCCTATTTTGACTTTTGGAGTGTAGCGCCGTTTATTTTACCTATCCTTTATTTTTCTTATTTGGCTTCCCAGCAGAAGTTTAAACAAGCTTAATAAAATATACGGTCAATTTTATTTTCCAAATAAATTCCAATCGAAGCTGAGCCGAAATTGTTCGGGCACAGCTTTACAGGCATAATGACGGGTGGGGAAATACATTCGATAAAGGAATGCACAATGACAAAATCCGGCCATTATTTAGTGCTTACAATAATGGGACTGCTGAGCGGTTGTCAGGTCATTCATTTAAAAGAAAGTAACTTAAGCAGTGCTTTAAAAAGTAAAAATGAAAGCATTTTGACCGACAATACTTTAAGTCATCAAACCCAAAACTTGCTGTATTTGGTCAAAGAAAGTGAAATGTCTTGTCTGCAAAACTTCAATGTTTGTTTAAATAAAATTCAGGGATTGTCTGAAAATAGCAGCCGAGAAGAACGTTATGCGGCGCTGAGTGAAATTTATTTGGCAAAAGCTTTAGATGTTGGGCGTAGTAGCCAGTGTAATGTCACTCTTAAAAGTAACAGTTGTGTTGAGCAAGAGCTGGCATTGTTTGATAAAAGCTTGCGCTATAGCTATGTCTATTTGTTTGATTCTGAAGAGTCACCTTTTGATCGGGTATTTGACCATCGACAAAATCAGGTACGTATCTTTTATAACGTCGCCTTGTCGAAGCTCATGACCACGTATTTTAATCATTTAAATACGCTTCATTTCCCACCTTTACTGAAAGCAGATGGGCATGAGTACCACGTTAACTTTGATCATGCTGTAGATGTACAACACATTGAAGTCGATACCTTTCGCTCTAGCTATAACATGAACTTTTCAGGGTTTAATACCGTCAACCGTAAGGATGGTTTAGGTGCGGAGTTTATTGTGGGACGTAAGGAGCATGATGTAAATCATGGTTTTATTTTAGATCCCGATGCTTTTTATGCTCACCAGAGTAATCCCAACATTCATTTACCACGTTTCTTTCCAGTCACGGCTATTGCTTACCCAAAACAAAAGGCCACAGCCGATCAGGTCATTGATGGGGCAGAGTTAGAAATTGCCATGTTTGACCCATACCGACAGGACCGTGTAAAAGTTGAAGGTGTGGACTATCCACTTACTGCAAACTATTCGGCGCCTTATGGGCTATGGTTATCGAAATATAATTTAGGTGCAGCAGGCTATTGGTCTTTAATTAATAAAGAAGCCAATTTGATTATGCCGCATTTATATATGCTGGAACCTTTTAACCCCAATAAGAAAATTATTGTGTTTATTCATGGCTTGGCAAGCAGCCCAGAGGCATGGGTGAGCCTAACAAATGACATTATGGGTGATGCCGAATTAAGACAAAACTACCAAGTTTGGCAGGTGTTTTATTCAACCAATATGCCGATTTTTGAAAGTCGTTTTCAGATTTATTCTTTGCTGAATCAGGCTTTTCAAAACGTTGCCAAAGACAGCTACGCTGCACATGATGCCGTATTGGTTGGGCATAGTATGGGCGGAGTGATTAGCCGCTTACTAGTAAGCGATGCAGACGTTTCTGATTTAGCCATGCAAAAAATGAATGAAGCACAGCTAAAGCGTTTAAAAGAAAATCCTGTTATTCGAGAACGTTTTCAGTTCAAAGATTTGCCCTATTTTAAGCGGGTTGTTTTTGTTTCGGCGCCGCATCATGGTACTGACTATGCTGACCGATGGTTTACCCAAATTGCTCGCCGTATTATTCGCTTACCTGCCGACTTTTTTATTGCCGTTGAAATGAGAGATGAGAAAAATACCAAACTCAGAAAAGGCTTAATTGAAAATGGAGCGAGTAATTTAAGTCGTTCTTCTAACTTTATGCAGTTGACCCAAGCCATTCAGCCATCGTCCAACGTGGTCTATCACTCGATTATGGGCAATATAAATGGCACCACAGATAAGACAAAAATGAGTGATGGGATTGTGCCTTATCAAAGTTCACATTTGGGTGGGGAGCAGTCGGAGCTGATTATTAAAGGTGGGCATTCGATTCAAACTAGCCCTGAGGCAATTTTAGAATTACGACGTATTTTACGATTGCATTTAAAGCAGTCACAGCCTTCAAAATAGAATTTTTGTTTTTAGAAAACCACTGCTGAAATGGCTCAACAGTGGTTGAAATGATTAATTAAGCTGGTTTTGTTTGAGCGATTTTTTATGCTCAAAGTAGCTGATTGAAAAAATAAACAAGCCGACCAAATACAGCACACCAGACAACAGCAGTAAGTCTAAACCTGCTGCATAGAGCAACCAAAGTGCATAGATTGAAGCGACACTTGCAATGGCAATATGCGGAGTGCGTTTGTGGCGAATAGATTCTTTAAGATAAAAAGCCGATACCAGAAAATAAGGTAGCAAAATCATTACCGATGAAATCAATAAAAGCTGAGTGTAGTTTTTATTAAAAAAATACACGGCAATCAAAGAACCTTGCACCACAATAGTAGTTAGCCATAGTGATGAAATCGGTACATTATTTTGGTTATTCTTTAAAAATAGTTTCGGGAAAGCACCATTTTTTGCAGCTAAATATGGAATTTCAGTGGCAAATAACGTCCAGCTTAAATAAGACGATGAAACTGAAATAATCAAGCCGATAGTAATAATGATGGTACCCGGTAGACCGATGAGTTGCTGCAAAATGGTCGCCATAGATGGGTTGTGCATGCCTGCAAGCGCTTCACGGCTCACCACACCATAAGCCAACACTGTCACCATGACGTAAAAACTTAATGCCAGTAAAACACCTAAAATGGTCGCTTTGCCAATGTCATGACGGTTTTTTGCACGTGATGATAAAACCACTGCCCCTTCAATACCGGTAAATACCCAAAGGGTAATAAGCATCAGGTCTTTTACTTGCTGCCAAAGGGGAACTTTTAAAGAAAAGTCATGTAAGTTGAGTTTGAATAAATCAAACTTAAAGGCAATAAAAGTAAAGAAGATAAAGACCACCATTGGAATAATTTTGGCAATGGTTGCCAGTAAATTCACAATCGCAGCTTCCTTAATACCTCGGCTTACTAACCAGTGCACCAGCCATACAAAAATGCTTGAGCCAATCAGTGAGTAGAGCGTATTACCTTCACCAAAAATAACGTGGTCTTTGCTGTCGGTAAACATGCCGACGCCTGAAAAGGCAATCACCACATAACCTACAATACCAATGGTAGTACATAACCAATAGCCCCACGCCGAGCAAAACCCGATGAGGTCTCCAAAGCCTTCGCGTGCATAGTTATAAATACCACCGTCTAGGTCTGGTCGTTGACGGGTTAAATGCAACAATGAAAGAGCCAAGAAAATAATGCCGACTCCGGTAATGAGCCATGCAACAAGAAGGGCAGAGCCGTTGGCAACTTGAGCCATATTTTGGGGGAGGCTAAATACGCCTGACCCCACCATAGAACTAAATACCAGCGCTGTAAGAGACAATAATCCGATTTTGGCAGCAGACATGGTATTTATTCTTTAAAAAATTGAGAAAGTTCAGCAATGTGTTCTGGCCCGATACCACAACAACCACCCACTAAACTTGCACCTGCTTGCTGCCATTGTTTAGCAAAAGCAAGATAAGCTGGAGCATCTAAGTCTTTACGAATTTCATCGAGACCATCGTTAGCAGTAGCGCTTTCATCTTGCGGTGGGAATGCGTTGGCATAAGCACCAATTTGTACAGACTCAGGAATAAGCCCTTTAATTTCATTAATCGCTTGCAAGATCACTTCAGGTTGGCAGCAGTTAAACAACACCGCTTTGGCGTTTGATTGTTTGATGAAATCAGCCACTTGTTGCATGTTTTCGCCAGAACGAAGTAAAGCTTGTTCTTGTTTAATCTCATCTTGCAGCGTAAATGACACCCAATAGTCTTTACCATCTTGTGGCAATAACGCATGAACTGTTTCAACTTCTTTTAAGCATGATTGAGTTTCAGCGAGCCAGAAATCTACCTCTGGTGCCAATGTATTAATGATTGGCTCAGCAAGATTTTTAGCCTGTTCCGGTTGGAACAAGTCTGCACGGTAAGAACCAAATAACGGTGGTAAACAGCCTGCAATTTTGACATTTTTGCCGCTTTCTTTAACTGCATTTTTTGCTTGTTCAATCGCAACTTTAATTAAACGCACGCCGTCAGTTTCAAAACGTTCTTGACCAATATGAAATGGCACAACCGCATAATTATTGGTGGTAATGACTTCTGCACCCGCATTGATAAAGTCGAGGTGGACTTCTTTTACTGTTTCAGGTGCTTCAATGAGTGCAAGCGCAGACCACTCAGGTTGACGAAACGGAGCGCCACGGCGAGCCAATTCACGGCCTAAACCGCCATCTAAAATTTTCATAAATTACAACGTAAAGGGAGAAAAATAATTCAGCTAATCTAGCGTGTAGATGAATGCTATTCAATCGCTAATATGCTCGATATATTTCTAAATAAATTAGATTGTTATGAATAATTTTTCTTAGGAGGAATTCTGTAAACGATGTTCAGTTTTACTGATGAACTTCATGTGAAAAAGAAAATAGATATTCATGAAGTATACAGACTAAAAATAGTCTTATAGCGCGCCGTATTGCTGCCAGCTTTCACCAGTATGCTGCGTTTTATAATAGGCATTAAGTTGCTTGAGCTGCGTAAAATGTACGCCTGACCAAATCAATAAACTAATTAATATGAGTACTTTAGATAAACTACGAACTTTACTTACTTGAGTAAAAGCCAACACAACAAAAAATAGCGCAGGTAAAAATATAAAGAACTGGATAGGGGAGAAAAATAGATGAGCCGTGCTGAAATATAACGCGACTGCGCTCATGAGTACATTTAAAACAGCACATAGTTTTTGATATTTACCGAGCTTAAATGCATAAGCTGTTATGACAAATAACACGGCTGAGCTGACATAAATAGCTGTACCGCCAATCATCCACATATAAAACCCGCTTAACAAAAGATAAGCCAGTAGCAAAACAAGCACGAGCTTAAAACAAAACGGTAAGAGGCGAGGTGATGATTTTAAAGGCGTCATGGCAAGTCTAAATATCTCAACAGAAGTCTTAAAAAACAAAAGGACGAATCGAAATTCATCCTTTTGATATTTTACTTATACATCATCAAACTTAGTTTGCTTTTGCAACTGGGGCAGCAGCAGTTTCATCGTTTGCAGCTTTGAACGGAGATGTATAGTTCAAGCCAAGAGTAGAACTTGTGTACTGACGAACTTTGTCGAGTAACACAGGGTCTTTGCTTAAGTCTTGTTTATAAGAAACCACAATTTCATGAAGCTTCTGGTTCCACTTACCTTCAGTTTGCTGAGGGAAAGCTTTTTCAAGCAAGTTAAGCATGATGTATGGAGAAGTCGAAGCACCCGGAGACGCACCTAACAATGCAGTTACAGCACCATCTTTAGACGCAAAGATTTCTGTACCGAATTGAAGCGTTGCAGGTTTACCCGGTTCTTTTTTGATGATCTGAACACGTTGACCACCTTGGCTTAAACGCCAGTCTTCAGCTTTCGCATCTGGGTAGTATTTACGAAGTTCATTGAGACGGTCTTCATCTGACATCATCACTTGGCTCACCAAGTATTTAACAAGATCAAGGTTTTCCAAGCCAACAGTGGTCATTGGTAAAACATTGCTTTTGTTGGTAGATGCAAGCAAGTCAAGCTGAGAACCATTTTTCAGGAACTTGTTTGAATACGTTGCAAATGGTCCAAACAATACATATTTTTTACCGTCGATATAACGTGTATCAATATGTGGTACAGACATTGGAGGCGCACCAAGTTCCGCACGACCATATACTTTCGCTGTGTGCTGAGCAGTAATTGCTGGGTTGTCAGTAATTAAGAACTCACCACCTACAGGGAAGCCAGCATATTGTTTCGCTTCTGGTAAACCAGTAAGTTGCAATAATTTAACCGCGGCACCGCCTGCACCGATAAATACAAAACGTGTTTTAACGTGATCTGTTTTACCAGTTTTCAAATTTTTGAAAGACACCGTCCAAGTTTTGTCATCATTTTGGCTGATGCCAGTCACTTCAGTTGAAGTCTGTAATTTGAAGTTAGGGTTTTGGTTTAAGTGATTCACTAATTGTTTAGTGATTGAACCATAGTTCACGTCAGAACCAACTTCCATACGAGTCGCTGCAACTTTTTGAGTTGGATCACGATCGGTCATGACTAAAGGCGCCCATTGTTTAATCACAGCTGGGTCTTCAGTAAATTTCATGCCTTTGAAAAGCGGGCTTTGAATCATGGCAGCATAACGTTTTTCTAAGAATTTAACGTTATCGCCCCAAACAAAAGCAATGTGTGGAACTGGGTTAATGAATGTTTTTGGTTCAGCTAAAACGCCTTGTTTTACCTGATATGACCAGAACTGTTTAGCAACTTCAAACTGAGAAGCAACTTTTTCAGCTTTGGCAATTTCCATCTTACCGTTTTTCTCTTCGGTATAGTTCATTTCCATAAAGCCAGAGTGGCCTGTTCCGGCATTGTTAAAGCCGTTTGAACTTTCTTGAGCAACTTGGTCAAGACGCTCAAACATACGAATTTGCCAATTCGGTTCAAGCTCAGTGAAATAAGTACCGAGAGTGGCACTCATGATACCGCCGCCAACAAGAACAGCATCAACAACTGGCTCATCTTTTGCAGTTTGTACTTGTTTTGACGCAATCGGTCTAAACAAGAAAACAATACCCGCAATTAAAATAAGAATGATTAATACCAGAAGGTATTTCAAAAACTTTTTCATGTAAGGGGGACCTTAAAATAAGTTATTTGAGTCACTTAAGGTGTGAGGAAACCTAGACAGCGTATCCAGACAAAACGGATATAAATGCGAAAGTAAAATTCTCCAAAACAGAGAACTTTGAAAAAAGAAAAATTACTTGGGATTATCGCAAACACTCTATATTTTAGACTAATTTTGCATTGACAATACAATTTTTATAATAAATGGGTTCTATTAAAATCATAAATATGATTTATATTTGATCAAATTAAACTTTTATAAGATTATTTTTAGTTTTAATTTTATTGTAAATAATTGAAAATAAATTAATAAAATAAATTTGGTTAAACTTAAGCCATTTGAAGGATATGCTTCGATAAAAATAGGTGAATTTTTAATTTATGACCTATTGACGTAATTAATATCCTTGCATGACCTTATTTTTCTGTCATACATAGTTCTTATTAATATAAGTGCTATTAATAATAAATTAAGGGCATATTCCTGCATAAGAAATATGCCCTTCAAGATTTTATGATGCTACATAGAATGGTGCAGTCGAACGTGGTAACGCTTCGCGTCCACGAATTTGGTCTGCAATTTTCTCGGCAATCATAATGGTGGTTGCATTTAAGTTACCGGTAATAATCAGCGGCATAATTGAGGCATCAACTACACGCAAACCATTCATACCGTGTACACGGCCTTGACCATCTACAACAGCCATTTCGTCTTCGCCCATCTTACAGCTACAAGACGGGTGGTAAGCTGTTTCTGCATGGTTACGAACAAAGTCATCAAGCTCTGCATCTGTCTGCAAATGTTTGCCCGGGCTAATTTCATCACCACGATATGGGTCAAGCGCAGGTTGATGCATGATTTCACGCGTGATACGGATTGCATCACGGAACTCACGCCAGTCTTGTTCAGTCGACATGTAGTTAAACAAGATACTTGGATGCGCAAACGGGTCTTTCGATTTAAGTTTGATACGACCGCGTGAAGGCGAACGCATTGAACCCACGTGTGCTTGGAAGCCATGTTCTTTTACTGCATTACTACCATTGTAGTTAATAGCTACTGGCAAGAAATGGTATTGAATGTTTGGCCACTTAAACTCATCCGAACTACGGATAAATCCACCCGCTTCAAACTGGTTACTTGCGCCAATACCTGTACCATTGAATAACCACTCGGCACCAATGGCAGGTTGGTTATACCATTTTAAAGCAGGGTATAAAGAAACGGGTTGCTTACATTTATACTGTAAGTACATTTCCAAGTGATCTTGCAAGTTTTCACCCACGCCCGGCAAATCATGAACCACATCAATGTCCATTGATTTTAAGAAGGTACTTTGACCTACGCCTGAGCGCTGTAAAATTTGCGGTGACGCAATTGCGCCTGCACACAGTAATACTTCACGTTTAACCAAGGCACGTTGCAAGTTGTTTTGATCAGCACCAATAATGTATTCAACACCAATTGCTTGCTTTTGATTAAACAAGATTTTGTTGGTCGTCGCATGAGTTAAAATAGTCAGGTTTGGACGACCTTTTGCCATATCCAAATAACCACGTGCGGTACTTGAACGACGGCCTTTAGGCGTAACGGTACGGTCCATTGGACCAAAACCTTCTTGTTGGTATCCATTTAAGTCGTCAGTACGTGGGTAACCTGCCTGTACACCTGCTTCAACCATGGCATGGAATAGCACGTTGTTGCCATTTTTTGGTGTAGCCACTGATACAGGGCCGCTATCACCATGATAGTCGTTGCCACCAATGTCACGAGTCTCGGCTTTTTTGTAGTAAGGCAAACAGTCGGCATAAGTCCAGTTTTCAAGGCCTTTATGGGTTGCCCATTGTTCTAAATCCATTGCGTTACCACGGATATAGCACATACCATTAATTAAAGATGAGCCACCTAAGCCTTTACCACGACCACACTCCATACGACGGTTGTTCATGTGTGGCTCTGGGTCAGTTAAATAAGCCCAGTTATAGCGACGACCTTGAAGAGGGTAGGCCAAAGCTGCCGGCATTTGTGTACGGAAATCCAAGCGATAATCTGGTCCACCTGCTTCTAGCAGTAAAACGGTGGTATCTTTGTCTTCAGTAAGACGCGCAGCGAGTACATTTCCGGCAGATCCTGCGCCAATAATAATGTAATCATATTCTTTAATATTCATAACTATCCTTTTTTTACTAACAGTTTGCCTGAGCAATCTATAAAGACTGCTCGGCATATGTGATTTAGGTTGAAGGTTTTAGAGCGATTGAGGCATTAAAAAATGCTTTGATAATCGCCAAGTTCAACTTGAATAGATTTGATACGGGTATAGTGCCCAAGCGTGGTTAAGCCATTTTCGCGGCCCACACCAGATTGCTTGTAGCCACCAACTGGCATTTCGGCAGGTGATTCACCCCAAGTGTTAATCCAGCAAATACCAGCTTCAATTTGGTGAATAATGCGATGAGCGCGGCTAATATCTTGAGTGACCACACCGGCAGCTAAACCAAAGGTCGTGTCGTTCGCACGTTGAATCACTTCTTCTTCGGTTTCATAGCTTAAGATGCTCATGACAGGTCCAAAAATTTCTTCTTGAACAATCGCCATCTGGTCAGTGCAGTCGCTAAATACAGTCGGTAGCACATAAGCGCCTTTGGCAAGCTCGCCTTCTGTCGCACGACCGCCACCAATTAACACTTTAGCGCCTTGTTGTTTGCCTGACTCAATGAAAGACAACACTTTTTCCATATGAGGGAAGCTAGTGAGCGGGCCGAAGTTTGTGTCTTCAGCCATTGGATCACCAATGCGAATACGTTTTACACGCTCTACAACCGCTTTTTCAAAGTCAGCTAAACGTGATTTTGGAACAAATACGCGCGTACCGTTGGTACATACTTGACCTGAGCTAAAGAAGTTCGCCATAACCGCAATGTCTGCGGCACGGTTAAGGTCAGCATCTTCACAAATAATGAGTGGTGACTTGCCACCAAGCTCCATAGTCACTTCTTTTAGTGTAGAGCCAGCAGCGCTTGCCATTACTTTTTTGCCAGTTTCTACGCCACCCGTGAATGAGATTTTTTCAATCACAGGATGTTCTGTGAGCCATTGACCGATTTCACGACCAGCACCTTGTACCACGTTAAATACGCCGTCTGGTAAACCAGCTTCTGTATAGATTTCCGCAAGTTTTAATGCAGTAAGTGGCGTTGTTTCGCTTGGCTTGAAAATCATGGCATTGCCGGCAGCAAGGGCAGGGGCAGATTTCCATAAAGCGATTTGGATTGGATAGTTCCAAGCACCAATACCTGCAACTACGCCTAAAGGTTCACGGCGTGTATAAAAGAAACTTGATTCGCGAAGCGGAACTTGTTCGCCCTGAATGGCTGTTGCAAGTCCTGCGTAGTATTCGAGTACATCTGCACCAGTCACAATATCGACGGTAGATGTTTCGCTGTAGGCTTTACCGGTGTCGAGTGTTTCAAGACGGGCAAGCTCATCATTACGTTCACGGAGAATATCGACAGCACGGCGTAAAATACGTGAACGCTCCATAGCGGTCATGGCTGCCCAGATTTTTTGTCCTTGTTGGGCACTTTTTACAGCAGCTTCAATATCTTGTTCAGATGCCTGTTGAAGAGTCGCGATAATTTCGCCGTTGGCAGGGTTAATACTATTAAATGTTTTACCACTGGTTGCTTCAACGTAGCGTCCATGGATATACAATTGATGAATTTGTACATCACTCATTTTGTCTCTCCTGCAAAGGCTTGTTCGCAAATTGCAATTGCGTTTTTACATAATCGTAAGCAATGGAACGGGCCAGTTCGCTGTCAAATTCGTTGTGACGGCTTAAACTGCCACGTAGCCATAATCCATCAATCAATGCTGCCAGACCTCTTGCGGCAACACTGGCCTGTTGTTCATCCATTAACTTGAGAAAATAAAACTTCAAGTTGGAATACAGGCGTTGATCATTAATCTTTTGCAAACGGCTCAGGTCCGGTACATGCATGCTTGCAGACCAAAAGTCTAACCAGACCCGCATTGCTTTTTCATTTACCTGACTAATGTCAAAGTTAGAGTCAATAATTGCCTTAATCTGGCTTTCCGGATGCGAATCTGCTTCTGCTCTGTACTGTTCGGTTTTCCGACGCAAAACATTGAGCATTTCTTGCATACAGGTATTTATTAACCCTTGTTTGTCGCCAAAATAATGGCTGACAATACCGGTCGACAACTCGGCTTTTTTTGCAATTTGTGCAATGGTGGTATTGGATAACCCCACTTCATAAATTACATCGAGTGCAGCGTTCATAATTTCTTCACGGCGCACATGCTCTGGTTTTACTCTGCGTTTTGTCATGATTGTCCACATCAGCACTTTTATGGGTGCTTTAAATTCAGCATGTTAACTTGCAGAGCATCATAGCACTTTTTTTATCATACTTGTTATTGATTGAACGTTCAATCAATAACAAGTATGATGTGTAAAAATCAATGAATTTTTGAATCTTACTTCGGGGTAGAAGAGATAGAATCAGAAGTTCTTACGGATAGGATGATGCGCATAAGTCCGGTACTTATCACGTTATTTTGGAAAAAATACACCGATTGCAAGGAGCAATAAGATGGTGTTGAAAAGTGATGGATATTCTTCAGACCATATTCGGTTAAATCGTTTTGTATTTTGGAGTTCGGCAGTTAGTATCGGCATTTTTGGCCTATTATTTGTGCTGTTTCCAGAAAAAAGTCAGTTTTGGCTGACCTATGTGCAAGAGCAGGTAAACCACTTTTTCGGGTGGTATTACATGTTGGTGATTGTGCTGTGTTTAGGCTTTGTGGCTTGGCTTGCCTTCTCAAAAGTGGGACAGATCCCTTTAGGAAAAGACCACGACAAACCTGAGTTTGGCTATTTGGCTTGGACCTCAATGCTGTTTTCGGCAGGTATTGGTATCGCGCTACTTTATTATGGTGTTGCTGAACCTGTTGACCATTTTCTAAGACCGCCAGAAGGTGAGGCAGGCACTATTCAGGCTGCCCGCAATGCCATGACCTATAGCTTTTTGCACTGGGGTATTCATGGCTGGGTGCTTTATGCCTTGCTGGGTGTGACATTAGGTTATTTTGCCTTTAGACAAGATTTACCACTCGCACTACGCTCGGCACTCTATCCAATTTTTGGAGAGCGAGTTCATGGTCTGGTAGGCGATTTTGTCGATGGCTTTGGTATTTTAGCAACCGTAATTTCTTTGGTGACCAACTTAGGTATTGGTGCTTTGGTATTGGTTTCAGGCATTTGTTATTTAATTCCTGAAATTCCCGATAACTCTGCAACTTTAATTACTGCAGTTTTAATCATGATGTTTGTGGCGACAGTCACTACAGTGGTCGGGATTGAAAAAGGCTTGGCATGGTTATCACGGATTAATTTACGTTTGCTCTATGCTTTACTTTTATTTGTATTTTTAACAGGACCGACCAACCATTTGTTAAATGGTCTTGTGCAAAATACGGGCGATTACCTTAATAATTTTATGGGTAAAAGTTTTGATATGTATTTATACAATCAAAAAGCCAGTGGCTGGTTGGGTTCATGGACTGTGTTTTATTGGGCATGGTGGATTGCTTGGGCACCTTTTGTAGGAATGTTTATTGCCCGCATTTCCAAAGGCCGAACTATTCGAGAAGTGGTTTTGGGTGTATGCCTTATTCCATTAGGTTTTACCTTGGCTTGGATCTCGATTTTTGGAAATACTGCAATTCATTTAATTCTCAATCAAAAACAGAAAGTTTTAGGTGATATGGTTTTAAGTGACCCTGCATTGTCATTATTCAAATTACTCGAATATCTCCCGTTTAATCCGTATATTGCCGGGATTGTTGTTGTAATTTGTTTCGTTTTATTTTTGACACCGGTTGGGTCTGGTACACTAATGATCGCCAATTTGTCCTCGAAAGGGGGCACCAGTGATAATGATTCACCGATCTGGTTACGCATCTTTTGGTCTGTGGTCATTACCATTGTAAGTATCGGCTTATTATTAGCAGGTAGTTTTAACTCCATGCAAAGTGCAGTGGTGTTATGTGGTTTACCATTTTCAGTCATTATTTTGCTTTATATGTTTGGTCTAGCCAAAGCCTTAAAGCAAGATGATTTTGACCCGAATGTTGCGAAAAAGCAGTTAGCTATTTCAAAAGACATTTCTATTCCATCGAATTGTGACCAGAACAAAGTGACCGAGGTTTTATAACCTTGGTTCATCACATTTATTTATATTTTTTGCGTTCAAAGCAGTCTTTTCATTATTGTTAAATAGTGAAAAGACTAAATTGAATATTTTATTTTTCTTCTATTCCTTGAGGATTGTATGGCAACAGATAATCCAAGAGCAGTTGATGATTTAACATTATCTAAATCTAAAAAAGACCCGCTTAACCGTGTGGTTTTTTATATTTCAGCTCTAATCATTTTAATCTTTTCTCTCGTTACTTTTTTATTTAACGATTTCACAAATCGAACCATTAACACCGTCCTTGCATGGGTAACGTCAACCTTTGGCTGGTACTATTTACTGGCTGCAACGCTGTATATGGTGTTTGTAATTTTCATTGCCTGCTCACGGTATGGTGAGATTAAACTTGGTCCCAAACACTCAAAGCCTGAGTTTAGTTTACTGAGTTGGTCTGCCATGCTGTTTTCGGCAGGTATTGGTATCGATTTAATGTTCTTCTCGGTGGCTGAGCCATTATCTCATTATATGCAGCCGCCTGTCGGCGTAGGCCAGACCTATGAAGCGGCACGCCAAAGTATGGTGTGGACGCTGTTTCACTATGGTTTGACCGGATGGTGTATGTATGCCTTGATTGGTATGGCACTTGGTTATTTCAGTTATCGCTATAACTTGCCGCTTACCATTCGTTCTGCACTTTACCCAATTTTTGGGAATAGGATTAATGGGGCCATCGGCCATAGTGTAGATACTGCCGCCGTCATTGGGACAATTTTTGGTATTGCGACCACCTGCGGGATTGGCGTGGTACAGCTGAACTATGGTTTACATGTTTTATTAGGACTGCCAGAGAATATCTGGATGCAGTTTGCACTCATTGCTATTGCAGTCGGTATTAGTATTATTTCAGTGACATCTGGGGTGAATAAAGGCCTTCGGATTTTGTCTGAAATCAATATTTATGTATCGATTGGTCTTTTACTGTTTATTTTGTTCTTGGGCAATACCGAGTTTTTACTCAATGCGCTGGTACAAAATATTGGTGATTATTTAACTCGCTTCCCAACCTTAGCCTTACAAAGTTTTGCCTTTGAGCAACCTAAAGATTGGATGAGCAGTTGGACCTTGTTCTTCTGGGCATGGTGGATTGCTTGGTCGCCATTTGTAGGGTTATTTTTGGCCCGTATTTCTAGAGGCCGTACTATTCGTGAGTTTGTGTGCGGGACTTTAATTATTCCTCTGTTATTTACCTTAACCTGGTTATCCATTTTTGGTAATAGCGCATTGCACAGTGTTATTTTTGAAGGCAACCAGACTTTAGCTGCAACGGTATTATCTAATCCGGCACATGGTTTTTATGACTTGTTAGCGCAGTACCCGGGTTTTACCTTTATTGCTTCAGTCGCAACAGTGACGGGCCTTTTATTCTATGTGACTTCTGCCGATTCGGGGGCATTGGTTTTAGGTAACTTCACGACCAAGCTTACCCATATTGATAATGATGCGCCGCGTTGGTTAAGCGTGTTTTGGGCAATTGCCATTGGGTTATTAACACTCGCTATGCTGATGACCAACGGGATTACCGCTTTGCAGAATGCAACCATTATTATGGGACTGCCGTTTAGTTTCGTGATGTTCCTTGTCATGGCGGGGCTTTATAAGTCGCTCAGGCTTGAAGACTATAGGCATGCCAGTCGAAGTATGAACGCGGCACCTGTGGTGGGTAACGTCGATATTCTCAATTGGAAACAGCGTTTGACTCGGGTTATGCATCATCCGGGAACGACTGAAACCAGACGAATGCTCGATACCGTTTGCAAACCTGCCGTTCAAGCTGTTGCCGATGAACTCATTAAGCAAGGCATGAACGTAGATGTGCAACAAACACCACTTGAAGATGAAGAGGCGCTATATCACCTCGATATCACTATTCATTTGGAAGAAGAGCAAAACTTCGTTTATCAGATTTGGCCTGTCCGTTATAGCGCACCTAACTTTAGTCAGCGTGTAAAACGAGGCAAACAGTTCTATTACCGTCTCGAAACCTATCTTTATGAAGGTTCTCAAGACAACGACCTTGTGGGTTACAGTAAAGAACAGGTTATTAATGATATTTTAGATAAATATGAAAGACATATGACGTTCTTGCATATTAATCGTATTAGCCCTGGGAACCGTCCATTATTCCCAGATCCACAAGCTTAAGGGGAATATGCATGGTTTCACCATATCTGCATTCTTTTGCTTTATTTTTCTCTTTGCTCAATCCTTTTTTAATGAGCATTTATATGATTGGCCTCATCCGCCATTCAGAAACCAAGGTATTTAACAAAGCCTTAATTCAGGGGAGCTTGATTGCTTATATCGTCTTTATGCTGTTTGCATGGGGTGGTGAAGCAATCTTTAGTAAATACCTGAATGTACGCTTTGAGGCTTTCCAGATTTTTGGTGGTCTTATCTTTTTGGTGATTGGTTACCGCTATGTGTTTCAGGGTGCAGATACCATTGGTGAAATGCGCGGTGCACCTGAACATTTGGCCGGTACCATAGCCATGCCTTTTATGATTGGGCCGGGTACCATTAGTGCAGCTGTGGTGACAGGTATTGAAATGTCGATTGGTGCTGCGGCACTTGTGATCGGGTTTACCATGTTTTTAACATGCAGTATTTTGATCCTGATGAAATTTTCACATGATCATTTGCGTTACAAACATGCAAAATACATCGATCGCTATTTCGATATTGTCGGGCGTTTATCTGCTTTATTAATCGGTACGATTGCTGTTGATATGATTATTAATGGTGTTACCGGACTGATCCATAAAGTATAGCGAACCTCATATAAAACGATGCTGTGTCATTTAAAATGGAACAAAATGGCATAGCATCTTTTGATTATTTTTGACCGCTCAATAATTGTTTATTTAAGAAAAACTAAAAAATTATTAAAAATAATAGCTTAAAAAATATTCGTTCAAAAAAAGAATTAACAATATTAAAAAATACGATGCTATGTTGTGGATTTAAGCATGTTTTTTTTGTGAATTATCAACCATAATGTTTTCTGAGCTTGTTTGAGACAGAGTTGAGTCATGCCTACATTAGATGAAATGACAACCGTAACTGACGATCAGTCAGAATTAACCATGTCAGTTTTAATGACACCGGACATGGCAAATTTTTCAGGTAATGTTCATGGTGGAACAATTCTAAAGTTACTAGACCAAGTGGCCTATGCTTGTGCAAGTCGTTATTCAGGCAGCTATGTCGTAACGTTGTCTGTAGACAAAGTAAATTTTAAAGAACCTATTTATGTAGGCGAACTCGTTACATTTTTAGCGAGTGTGAACCATGTGGGACGTACTTCAATGGAAGTGGGTATCCGTGTGGAAGCTCAAAATATTCAAAAGCGTACCGTTCGTCATACCAATAGCTGTTATTTCACGATGGTTGCGGTTGATGAGCATGGTAAACCACGCGAAGTGCCTAAATTAAATTTAGATACCGAGTGGAAACGTTGCCGATTTGAAGCGGCTGAACATCGTAAGGTGTTGCGCCTACAAGAGAATCATAACCCTTCTTGCAGCATGTATAAGAAAACTTCTTAAAAAAAAGATCGAACCGCAGCATGGTTCGATCTTTTTTCTTCACCGAAATTTAACGTCCTGTTTCGTTTCAGTAAAATTATCTCTGAGCTTGGAGGAGAGTGCAGAGATAATTAACGAGTTGCAGGAGCAGCTTCAGAAGCAGAACCTACAGCGTCAGAAGCAGCATTTGCAGTGTTTGCTTGCTCTTGAGTTGAAACAACAACTTTTTCTTCACCAGCAGTGTTATGTGCTTGGTCGTGCTTAGAAGCAGCGAAAGTTGAAGCAGCAGTTAAAGCTAGTGTAGTAGCGAGTAAAGTTTTAGCTAATTTCATTTTATGGCATCCTTAAATTCATTAAAAAATAAATCAAACCTAATCGTTCTGACCTACATCGAACATATAGGGCTGAATGATTAAGCTAGGACACATGCTAAGCCGAGCTTGGGATTACATCAATTAACTTAACAATCTATTACGCCTATCTTAACAATATGAAATATAACGTCCGTTTATGTGCGTCTACTGTAAAATTAAAGCGCTACTTGAGCGTTAAAAATGTGAAAGAATATTTCGTATTGAGTAAAAAAAAAGCAAGTTAGTTACGTAAACAAAACACTCTGGCATGAATTGTGAATGTCCTTAAATAGGATATTTCGTTTAATTATTATTTTTTAAAGTTAATTTAGATAATTGGTGAGATGCATGTCACATATTTAGTGCTTTAGCCTGATAATTGAAAAGTATATCTTCAAAGTGAAAAATTATTTTCATGCTACTTAAACAGTGATATACCTTTCTTAGTTTTTAAACCTTGTTGATTTGAGCCGCTTGTGAAACTGATTGCCCAAAAAACTGTTCCTACCCATATTATTTCAGGGTTTTTAGGGGCAGGGAAAACGACATTATTGCAACATTTATTAAGTCAGAAACCGAAAGATGAAGTGTGGGCTGTCTTAATGAATGAATTTGGGCAAATCGGAGTCGATCAACAACTCCTACCTCAAGATCAAGGTTATGCAGTCAAAGAACTATTGGGCGGCTGTTTATGTTGTAGTAGCCAACTCCCAATGCATATTGCTTTGGCTCGCTTGTTAAGTGAACAAAAGCCAGACCGACTCTTTATTGAACCTACAGGGCTTGGACACCCTTCGCAATTATTTGATCAGTTAACGGAACCACATTGGCAAAACAGCTTAGCTATGCGTGCACTAGTGACTGTGGTTGATGGTAGTCGTTTGCATGACACCAATTGGGTCAAGCAAAACCTATATGAAGACCAATTAAAAGCTGCACAGATTGTGGTGGCCTCTCATGCCGATACCATGACTTTTGAAGATGAACAGGCACTTGTTGAGCTTAAAGAAGAATACCAACCTTATCAGCAACAATGGCTAAAGACTGAACATGGTCAACTTGAACTGGCGCAAATTGATGTGCCTGCGCGTTTAACTGCACGCTCTATACAGCCTTTACTCAAGTTGCAAAAGCAAATGACTGAAGCCGAAGTTGCAAAAGAAATTCACCAACTGCCTTATCATTATGTCGAGTCGGCGCAGGGTTATATGGTCGCGGGTTGGAAATTTCCTAAGCGTTGGAAATTTGAGTTTTATGCTTTGCTCGATGTGTTGTGTGCACAACAAGACTGGCTACGTATTAAGGGAATTTTTAATACAGATCAGGGATGGAAGACCTTTAACTTTAATCCTGAGCAGTTTAACTATAAGTCTGGTGAAGAGGGCATTGATAACCGCATTGAAATGATTAGCCAACATGAACATGACTGGCTGGCATTTGAAACTGAACTATTAGCTTGCAGAATTGAACAATAGAGAACATTGAAATACTTCAATATTCTCTATGAGAGATTTAATTTTTTATATTAAGTACTTGTTTCGCTTGTGCATGATCGATGTCTTTTTCCCAATGGGCAATGACTACGGTCGCTACACAGTTACCAATTAAGTTGGTGCAGGCACGGATAATTCCGATAAACCAGTCTACAGACAGTAAAAGTACCAAACCAATTGCAGGTAAACTTGGAATTACGGAAAGTGTTGCAGCAAGAATCACTAAGGCTGACCCCGGTATGCCGTGTGCGCCTTTCGATGTAATAAGCGAAACTAATAAAATAGCCAGTAAGTCATGCATGGAGAGATTGATATTGCAGGCCTGTGCAATAAAGATCACGCCTAATGTTAAATAAATTGAAAAGCCGTCTAAATTAAAAGAATAACCGGTAGGAATCACCAGACCGACTGTTGAATCTTTAATTCCCAAGTTTTTAAGCTTTTTCATGATTTGGGGTAAAACGGAATCAGAAGAGGCTGTCCCTAAAACAATAGCGAGTTCATCTTTAAAATAGCCGACAAATTTAAAGATATTCAGTCCGGTGAGTTTTAAAATTGAACCCAAAATAATGACAACAAATAAAATGCAAGTCGCATAAAAGAGTAAAACTAAATAACCGAGTTGCAGGAGTGAATCTAATCCAAATTTTGCAGTGGTATAAGCAACTGAACCAAATACACCAATCGGTGCCAAGCGAATAATGAGTCCCATAATTTTAAAGAAGACTTCCGAAAAAGCTTCAAGCGCTTGACGGACCAACTCTGCTAAATGTTTAGGAATTAACAGTAGGGAAACGCCAAATAAAATAGCGATGAGTAAAACTTGTAAAATATCGCCGTTAGCAAAAGCGGCAGTAAATGTTTTCGGAATAATATTGAGTAAAAATTCCGAACCTGTATGCATGTCATGAGCACGTTCGGTATAGGTACTTAAATCTTTAGCATCTAAATGAGTAATATCGATATTCATACCGACGCCCGGTTTAAAGACATAAGCAACAATAATTCCCAAAATTAAAGCAATACTCGTGACCACTTCAAAATAAAGAATCGTTTTTGCACCGACTTTGCCCATTTTTTTAATATCGTTTGCACCATAGATTCCCAGTACCACTACACAGAATACAATCGGGGCAATCAACATTTTAATGAGAGAAATAAAACCATCACCAAGAGGTTTTAAAGCTAGGGAGAAATCATGAAAAGCAAGACCTACTGCAATACCGAGGAAGAGAGCGCAGAGGACTTGTAGAAATAAACTACGTTTAAGTTTTTGCCACATAAGTCATCAAATCAAGAGAGGAATACAACCCCTTTCAAGCAAAAAGCCCGCCAACTTTGAAAGTGGTTAGATGTTTTGAAATAAGATGCAAATGGAGAGGATAAGAAGTTTTACATTACTGAGTTTTTTCTATAATTTTTTAATTAAAATCGAGTATTCTTAGCGCCAAATTTTTGGACATATTAACTATGGCGCTTAAAGCAACAATTTATAAAGCAGATCTGAATATTGCCAATATGGATGACCATATTTATGGCGATTATCAACTGACGCTTGCCTTACATCCTTCTGAAACTTTAGAACGATTAATGGTTCGTGTCATGGCATTTGCACGTTTCGCAAGTGATAGCCTTGAGTTTACCAAAGACCTTTTTGAAACCGATGAGCCTGCACTTTGGCAAAAAGACTTAACAGGACAGTTAGAAACCTGGATTGAAGTTGGTTTACCGTCTGAAGATAAAGTGAAAAAAGCCAGTGCCCGTTGTAAAACTGTGGCAATTGTCGCTTATGGTTCACAAGTTGAAGATTGGTGGAAGAGAAACAGTAAAATTAAAACATTGAGTAATGTTCAAGTTTGGCAGCTAGCACCTGAAAGTACAGCAGAGTTAGAGCAGCTTTGTGAACGTACCATGCAGCTTCAGTTAAATGTTATGGACAACGAATGGACTTTGTTAAGTGATAAGGGCCAAGCGAATGTCGTGTGGACCCAATTACAGTAAAACTGAAAAGCGCAACAAATTTTACAAATTCACTTGCTAGACTAAAGATCAAGTCTGAGCTGTGAAATTAAACGAACGGGAATATTATGATCACTGAATTAGAAATTATCGATTTAAAAGTAGGCGAAGGTAAAGAAGCGGTTAAAGGTGCCTTAATTACGACGCACTATACAGGTTGGTTAGAAGACGGCACTAAATTCGACTCTTCCCTTGACCGCGGAAATTATTTCGAGTGTGTCATTGGTACAGGCCGTGTGATTAAAGGTTGGGACCAAGGCATTATGGGAATGAAAGTTGGCGGAAAACGTAAACTTATGGTTCCTGCTCATTTGGCTTATGGTGAACGCAAAATGGGTAAAATTATTCCGGCAAACTCAAATTTGATTTTTGAAATTGAATTATTTGATGTAAAAACTCGCGATGATTGAAATCAAACCGTTTAGAGCTCGACTTTATCTATAAGCTTTAAATATAAATATATTCGATATTTATATTTTAGCTTTTTAAATATTTAAGATTATTTTCAGTTTATTTAATTATAAAGGTGAACTGAAAAACTGTTCTGTTGGGGCAGTTTGAACTTAAGGACTAAATAAATGTGAATTTTAGTTCTTAAGTTTAAATTTCACATAAATAATCTATATTGCTATTGAGACGCTATTTCATGATTACCCGCTTTGCATCTCCTTTGTTGAACCTCACGCTTGGCTTGGCTCTAGCAGGCTTGTCAGGTATGGCATTAGCTAACCCACCTAAAATAGATGCTTCAACACTTACGGTCATTGGGTATCATGAAATTACCGATACTAAAAATGCCTTAATTCCTCAGTATGCGGTCACCACTCAACAATTTACTGAGCATGTCGATTGGTTGCAAAAAAATGGCTTCCATTTTATTACCGTAGACCAGTTAATCCGTGCTCATCAGGGCAAGGCAGCACTTCCAACCAAGCCAGTTTTATTAACTGTAGATGATGGTTATCAGTCTTTCTACCAAAATGCATATCCTGTTATTAAGGCTAAAAAAATCCCAGTGGTACTTGCGGTAGTGGGTTCATGGTTAGAGCCAAAAGCAGGGCAGAAAGTCGATTTTTCGGGTGAAGAAATTCCACGTGATAAAATCTTAAGCTGGGGTGAGCTCAAAGAAATGCAAGATAGTGGGTTTGTTGAAATTGCAAGCCATAGCTATCATTTACACCGCGGTATTACAGGCAACCCGCAAGGGAACTCTGAACCAGCGGCAACGACACGTTTTTATGATGTAAAAACTAAAACTTATGAAAATGACAGCCAATATCAGGCTCGTATTTATAATGATTTAAAAAAGAATAATCAGCTACTTAAAGAGCATGGTATACGTTCACCACGTATTATGGTGTGGCCATATGGTCGCTATAATATGCAAACGGTCCAAATTGCTAAAAAGCTTGGTATGCCAATTACCATCACGCTTGATGATGGCGCAGACCATGCGAAACAATCTCTACAAAATATGAGCCGTATTTTGGTAGAGGGCGGAATGAGTACTAATGATTTGGCTCAAGAGATCAAGAACCGTGAATTAAACTTAACGGATAACAACCGTCCGCAAAAAATCATGCATATTGATCTCGACTATATTTATGATCCGGATCCGCAACAACAAGAACGAAATTTAGGTCATTTGTTAGATCGAATTAATGCGATGGGTGTAAATACAGTCTATTTGCAGGCATTTTCAGATCCGGATGCGAATGGTTCTGCCGATATGGTATATTTCCCGAACCGTCATATTCCAATGCGTGCGGACTTGTTTAACCGTGTAGCATGGCAAATTCAAACCCGTACGCCTGTAAGTCGTATTTATGCTTGGATGCCTTTATTGGCCTGGGAATTACCAAAAACTGATCCTGTATCAAAAGATTTAGTCGTGACAGAGCAGGCAAAAGCTGGTGAACACCTGAATATGGGGTATATCCGTTTAAGCCCGTTCTCACCAGAGGCACGCCAAACTATTCGTGAGATTTATCAAGATTTGGCCAAGTCAGCATCTTTCAATGGAATTTTATTCCATGATGATGTCACATTATCGGATTATGAAGATGCAAGCCCAGATGCATTAAAAGCTTATGCGAAACAAGGCTTACCAACAGATTTGGCAAAAATCCGTGAAAACGATCAAGATTTGCAAAAATGGACTGCATATAAGACAAAATATCTAGATGATTTTGCAATGCAACTTGTTGAAGACGTGCGACAATATGAACCGTTCTTGCTTACAGCTCGTAACTTATACGCGCAAGTTGCCTTAAAACCATATGCGGAAAACTGGTATTCACAATCGCTTGAAGAGTCATTAAGACGTTATGATTTTACGGCTATTATGGCAATGCCTTATATGGAGCAGGTCGATAACGCCGATCAATTTTATAAAGACATGATTGATCGCGTGAAAAAATATCCAAATGGCATTAAGAAAACAGTTTTTGAGCTACAGGCAACAAACTGGCGCAACAACGAAAAGGTACCATCAACTGAAATGGCAGCAACAATTCACTCACTTTATCAGCAAGGTGCAATGCACGTTGCATACTATCCAGATGATCCAATCAAAGATCATCCGGACGTGAACGTGATGCATAAAGCATTTGCTGAAAAATCATCTCGTCTTGTGCCATAGGCGAGGCTGAAACATGACAATCTTTGCTGCTATATGGTCGCATGCCTTAAAATTCGTTTTCTATTATCCATTATTTATGTCGTATTTATGGATGATTGGCGCGATCATTTTCTATTGGAAGGAACGTAAAGCTCCGCCTTATGATCAGCCAGCTCCATTAGAAAGCTATCCAAAAGTCGCTGTGCTTATTCCTTGTTTTAATGAAGGGGATAATGCAGAGGAAACGATTACTCATGCTTTAAAATTGGATTATCCTCATTTTGAAGTGATTGCGATTAATGATGGCAGTTCGGATAATACAGGTGAAGTGCTGGATCGGTTAGCTGAACAACATGAAAAACTCCGTGTTGTTCATTTAGCACAAAACCAAGGTAAAGCCATGGGGTTGCAAGCTGGAAGTTTAATGACCGATGCCGAGTTTTTAATTGGTATTGATGGTGATGCTTTACTTGACCCGCATGCAGCAAAGTGGATGATTCGTCATTTTCTTCAAAATCCGACTGTTGCAGCCGTGACGGGTAACCCGCGTATCCGTACCCGTTCAACTTTATTAGGTCGTATTCAGGTTGGTGAGTTTTCTTCGATTGTCGGCATGATTAAACGTGCTCAGCGTACCTTTGGCCGTTTATTTACCGTATCTGGTGTTATTACTGCTTTTCGTAAGAGCGCTGTTCACCAAGTGGACTATTGGTCACCTAATATGTTGACTGAAGACATCGATATTACTTGGAAATTGCAACGTGCCGGCTGGGACATTCGTTTTGAGCCGAATGCCTTGGTTTGGATTTTAATGCCTGAAACTTTAAACGGATTGTGGAAACAACGTTTACGTTGGGCAATGGGTGGAGCACAGGTATTAATTAAAAATATTGATGTGTTCACCAAACCAAAATTGAATTTTTTATGGCCTTTAATGTTTGAGCTTTGCTTAACTTTAGTCTGGTCATATTTAATGCTGGCGATGGCTTTGTTGTGGTTGGTACATTTTATTTTACCTGTCCCTGCATTAGCCGTTGTGAGCTCTCCATTTTTACCGTATGGTAGCGGTATTTTATTGGGGGCAACCTGTCTCATTCAGTTTGCTTTAAGCAAATGGATGGATAGTCGTTATGAACCGCATCTCGGAAAAAACTATTTCTGGATGATCTGGTATCCATTGGTCTTTTGGCTAATCACCATCTCGGCAACTATTGTGGCATTTCCAAAAGTCTTACGACGTGGAGATGAGAAACGTGCGCGTTGGGTGAGCCCGGATCGGGGCATTCGTGGATGAAATGCAAGAGTCATGAGATTTTAAAGATCGTGCTGTATTGATGTCTGGGGAAAACCACAGCACTTCGTTAGGTAAAGAGAAATGAAGACAAATTCGTTGATTATTGATTTACGCCGTCAATTGCCATGGCATAAACGCTATGCTTCTACAACAAGCACAGCCATGATGTGGGCGGCTTGGTTGTTGTTGTGGCGTCCATTCGTGTTTATCTGGGTATTGGCCGAGCTGCAAAAAACTCATTTAGTACATCGTCTGTTCAGTGCATTCGGTGTAGGTATTGAACATGGTATTACAGCGCTGATTGCTTGTGCAGTCGGGTTGCTACTCTGGAGTCATGTATTGCCTGAACGCCGTGTAGAAGGTAGTGAACTTAACATGAAACAGACAGATGACTATGCGCGCTATTTTGATTTGCCTGTGCAAGAAATTGAGCAGGGCCGTAGCCAAAAAATTACGGTCGTTCACCATAATGAATTTGGTAAAATCATTAGAGTTGAATAAAGTACATTTATAAAAGAAAGCCCACATCATGTGGGCTTTTTTTCGCTAATTTCGGTATATCCATAAGTTTTAAACTGTAGAGCGCAGTGCTTGAGTAGGACTTATTTACCTTTAAAAACAGGAGGTCTTTTTTGCAGCATGGCGAAAACACCTTCTTGAACATCTTCTGTTGTGAGTAAAGGTTGAAGATGCTTTTGCAGTTGGTTAAAAGCCACTTCGTAACCTTCATTGACTGCCTCACGAGCAGAGGCGAGGGTCGCTTTTACAGCAAGTGGTGCAGCTTGCGCGATATGTTCAGCAAGTTCTATGGCACGTTTAAGCTCTGTACCTTCTGGGGATATTTCTGTAATGAGGTTCATGTCAAAAGCTGCTTTGGCATCGAAAGAGTCACCAGTGAGCAAATAGCGCATGGCTTTGGCCCAACCCGCGGCTTGAGTAAAACGTGCAGTTGCTCCGCCAAAAGGTAAGATGCCACGTTGAACTTCCATTTGAGCAAATTGGGTATTTTCACTCGCAATCGCAATATCTGCATTGAGAAATAGTTCTATACCAGCGGTATAGCAATAACCCTGCACTGCCACTATCAAAGGTTTACTCAGTTTTCGGCCTATTGTGCCCCAAGGGTTAATTTCGTTTTCACTAAAGTCAAAAACACCTGTAGCAAGCTTAGGTTGTAACTCAACCAAATCTAAGCCAGCTGTAAAATGGTCACCGTGAGCAAAAACAATCGCACAGCGCAGGGCGTCATTATTTTCATATTCGGTGAGCGCTAGTGATAAGTCTTTAATCATGTGACTATCAAAGGCATTACGTTTCGCTGCGCGATCTAAGCCAATTAAAAAAATATGTCCGCGAGTTTCACGGCTGACTTTTCCTTCTTGATTTGACATATTTTCACGCTCTTTTATTTGTCTTTCATTATCTTTTAAACAATCATTGAAAAACTAGCAAATAGAAATTGTTAGCGACTCGATCAGTATTTCTTTTGTTTATCTATTGAAATAAATCAATTTCATACGAAAAGGATAAATCCTTAGAAATGTTATTTTCCATGATTTATTTAAATTAGCAGTTTGCTTCGCTTTATATTTTTCTCATAATACGCTGTCAAATTGATCTCAATAAGCAGCTTCTCTTATGTCACCTCTAGAAATTTTCGCGGTCTTAATTAGCCTCATTGGAGTGGGATTAACGGTAATCCGTAATATGTGGTGCTGGCTGTTTAATTTCTTTGCTTTTGTCCTATATGCCTATTTGTTTTACGAATTTAAGCTTTATGGCGAAACGATTTTGCAATTCTTTTTTATGGTCGTAAATTTTTATGGCTTTTACTATTGGCTCAAAGGAAAGCAGCAAGATCATGACATTCGAATTGAGCCTATTGCAGTTCAAACAGCTATCATTCAAATGATTATTGCCGCGGTAGGTGGCTTAGTCTTTGGTTTGGTGCTTAAAAACTTTACCGATGCAGCGGTGCCAATGCTTGACTCACAGCTTGCAGCATTTAGTTTGCTTGCAACTTACTGGACCAGCCGAAAACATATTGCGACATGGATCCTTTGGGTATTTGTCGATATTGTTTATGTCGGCATGTTTATCTATAAAGATCTGTTTTTAACTTCAGCCTTATACGCAGCCTTTGTATTAATGGCAGCTTATGGTTGGTATCAATGGGAAAAGGTTAAAAGAAAGCAGAACTTAGGTGCTGAGCAGTTTTAATTGGGAGAATAAGCATGTTGTTGAGTTTAGATGCTTATAAACAACAACAGTTTGATCAAATTGCTGCAAAAATTATGGCTGAGCCTGCAAAATATATAGATTTTAATTCAGTATCGGATTTTTATAATACTGCTTGGCTCAAGGACTTTCCACAAGGGACCCAAGTCTCTGCGACAGGTTTAGATGATGGGGCTGAAGAGTTTTATGCCGTAGTACAGTTTAAACAGCAGTACTTAAAGTTTGATATTAAAGAAAATCATTCAACACTGAGTTTTCAGGATATGAATGGTGAAACTTTTGAGTGTAATTTTTAATTGAAGAAATAAGAGTACAAAAAAAGCGACTTAACGTCGCTTTTTTTAATAGATAAATTTTGAAATTTTATCTGCTGTTGCGATGACCAGAGCGGCGATATCTTCTTTAAAGGTCTTCTCATCATAGGTGGTAATTGGACAACTGACTGAAAGGACAGCCACCATTTTTCCATTTGATTGTTTGAAAATAGGAGCAGCACAAGCAGCCATGTCATGGTTGTAATGTCCCCAGCTCACCATCGACTTTTGAGTTTTTACATAATTTAATTTTTGCAATAACGCTTTTAAACTGGTTGGGGTAAGTTCTGAGTAACTATCCCAGTCATTAAAATTGCGATAGCGTTGTCGTACTTCTGCCTCTGGTAAATCTGACAATAACATTTGACCAATAACTGTAGCATGGGCAGGCCAGCGAGTACCTAAACTAATATTGCTGGTAAACGTACCCATAGATTGAACGTTATTTACAAAAACAATGTGTGTACCTTCTAAAACGGTCAGATGTACTGCAAGTTTGGTCTGGTCACGTAGTTCTTTCATTAAAGGCGTTGATAAATCAAGTAATGAAAGCTTTGATAAACTGTTAAAACCAAGCTCCATAACTTTTGAATCAAGCGCATATGTTTTTTGTGAAGCCTTTCTTAAGTAACCGCAAGCTTCAAGTGTATAGATAAGCCGAAATGCACTAGAACGGTTCACTTCCAAAATTTCGGCAATTTCTGTAATCGTCATTTCTTGTGCTTGTTGATTAAATGCTTGCAAGATGGCTAAACCACGCACAAGCCCTGGTACTAAATACCGATCATCATTTTTTGTTGTTTCTGATTCTTGCGAATCTTCTTCAATCTCTAGGCTCATTCGTGTCGTTTTCCTATAAATAAAACAGGGTTCGAATTGGGGCATTATGCTTTATTTTAGAACTATTGTAATTATAAAGATTACATAAAACAATTTTTATATTTAAAACATTGTTTCCAGCTTGAAACGTAACAAATTATTTAAAATTTATTAATCAATTGATTTTAATATTTATTTTTACTTTGACAAAAATTAATCAAGAGGATTATGCTTAGCTTGTGTTTTGAAAATCAAATTATGTTTTGTATATAAAACAAAATGAGGACGCAAGGTATGAGTTGGATCTCAGTTTGTCAGCAGGGTGACGTTAGCGAAGATGAGCCGAAAGCCGTCGAAGTTGAAGGGAAAAAAATTGGTGTTTTTTTTGTCGATGAAAATTACTTCGCTATCGAAAATGTTTGCCCTCATGCGTATGCCTTATTAACGGAAGGATTTATCGAAGATCAAACTGTGGAATGTCCATTGCACGAAGCAATTTTTGACATTCAGACAGGTGAGCTAAAAAGTGGACCCGGGTGTAGAAACCTATGTACGTACCCAGTTCGTGTTGAAGGACAGGATATTCAAATTCAACTCTAGTCCTCACATGTACAAGGAAGCAGAACAATGAAGACATTTAATGAAAAGTTGGCAAGCTGGATTCATGCAACGCCGGCAACCGAAGCAGGTATCAACAATATTCAAGTTCCAGGTCAATCTGAATTGTTGGTTTGGCAAACACGTTATAAAGAACCGACTCTCTACGAACAAGACTTTGTAAAGAACTTGATTCAGGCATTTTCTGCGGGCGCAACAGAATTAGATGAGGTTGTTTCTGCACTTAATCAGCAAGGTTTCCGCTGTGAATCTGGTGATGAATGGACTTCTGAGAGCTTTACAGAAGAAATGCAACGTTTAGGTTATTGATTCAGGGAAGAATAAAATGAACGCAATCGTATCAACTTCACAAAGCGCTGAAGAATATTTAGAACTTGGTTTACGTGACCAATGGCATCCGGTTTTAGCAAGTTGGGAAGTCGCTGCTAATCCAGTTGGAATTACCCGTTTAGGTGAAAACATTGTGGTTTGGCGTGATGCCGAAGGTCAGGTTCATGCGCTTGAAGATCGCTGTCCACACCGCGGTGCTCGTCTTTCACTCGGCTGGAACTTGGGTGATCGAATTGCTTGCTGGTATCACGGTGTTGAAGTTCGTGCTAATGGTGTGGTTGCTGATGTGCCAGCCGTTCATGAATGCCCAATGACTGGAACCAAGTGTTTAAAGAGCTATCCGGTCATTGAACAGCATGGTGCAATCTTCATCTGGTTTGGTATTGATGCAAATGAACAACCCGCACCGCTTGAGTTTCCAGAACAACTGGCAAGTGAAGAGTGGAGTTCATTCCTTTGCCAAGCAGACTGGAAAGTAAACCATCAATATGCCATTGATAACGTCATGGACCCAATGCACGGTACATATTTGCACTGTACTTCACACTCTATGGCAGAAGGTGAACGTACCGCAGAGATGAAACACCGCACAACTGAAAATGGTTTTGTTTTTGAAAAAGAAGGCCAAACAGGTGTGAACTTTGACTGGGTTGAATATGGTTCGACCGGTGCAAGTTGGTTACGTCTTTCAATTCCTTACCGTAAACAGTTTGGTCCGGGTGGTGAATTCTGGATTGTGGGTTACGCAACGCCAATTGATGCCAACAATACCCGTGTATTTTTCTGGCGCTGCCGTAAGGTGAGTGGTTGGCAACGTAATGTATGGCGCTTCTTATATCGCAATCATTTAGAACAGTTGCATTGGGATGTATTGGAACAAGACCGAATTATTTTAGAAAACCTTGCGCCAAATGCGCGTGCACGAGAATTCTTATATCAACACGATGTAGGGCTTGCACGTTTACGCCGTTTAATGAAAAAAGAAGCTGAAAAGCAATTAAAGAAAATTGCTGCGCTAAATGCATCAAACCGTATCGAGATGCAGGAAGAAGCTCATGGCTAATGTAGCGTTGTTGCAAGGCAAAAAAGTTTTAGTGACTGGTGCTGCACGTGGTTTAGGGCGGGATTTCGCTCAAGCCATTGCTGAGGCAGGCGCTGAAGTTGTAATGGCAGATATTTTATCTGACCTCGTGCAACAAGAAGCGCAAGCGTTACAGCAACAAGGGCTAAACGTTTATGCAGTAACAGTTGACCTTGCCAATGCAGACTCTATTGAAAATGCGGTTGCAAAAAGCGTGGAAGTATTACAAGGACTAGATGGCCTTGTGAACTGTGCAGCGCTTGCAACCAATGTCGGTGGAAAAAATATGATTGATTACGATCCTGAACTTTGGGATCGAGTCATGAATATTAATGTAAAAGGCACATGGTTAATTACAAAAGCGTGTATTCCACATTTAAAACAATCGGCTGCTGGCAAGATTATTAATGTTGCGTCAGATACAGCACTTTGGGGTGCACCGAACTTGATGGCTTATGTGGCAAGTAAAGGTGCAATTCTTGCCATGACACGTTCAATGGCAAGAGAGTTGGGACAGTTCAATATCTGTGTCAATACCTTGTCACCAGGCCTTACTCTGGTTGAAGCAACCGAGTATGTGCCACAGGAACGTCATGATTTATATGTCAACGGAAGAGCGATTCAACGTCAGCAACTTCCACAAGATTTAAATGGAACAGCATTGTATCTACTGTCGGATTTGTCCTCTTTTGTGACAGGTCAAAATATTCCGGTCAATGGCGGTTTTGTCTTTAACTAAGGAGTAGTCAAATGATTACAGGGATCGAGATTTTAAAGTTTGGAGTTGAAGATAGAGCCGCTTCAAACAAGTTTTTGGCAGATTTTGGTTTAAGCCAAAGTACTTCGGATATTGAAGGCGCAGATTTATACCAGACTCAAAACGGCAGCAAAATTTATTTATTTAATTGTGATGATGACCGTTTGCCTGCTGCCATTGAACAAGGTTCAACTTTACGTGAAGTGACTTGGGGTGTTGAAAGCACACAAGATCTTGATGACTTGGCAGCTCGTTTGGCCGATGTAGAGGGTTTTAAACGTTCTGAAAATACAGTTCAGTGTCTTGACCCAAATGGCATGACCATTCGTTTTGAACAAAGTTTTGTAAAAGAAGTACCTGAACTTAAAACGGAAGGCATTAACCAATACGGCAATATTCAGCGTGTGAATGCAGCAAGTCCTGTTTATGAAAAAGGTCAACCTGTTGCGATTGGACATGTGGTGTTTTTCACACCGGATTTGGCAGCTACTGAAAACTTCTATATTGAAAAAGTAGGCTTTCATTTATCTGATGCTTACAAAAATCGCGGTGCATTCTTACGTTGCCGCGGTGAAGGTTATCACCACGATTTATTCTTACTTAGCGTTCCAAATAAACCTGCTGGTCTAAATCACGTTGCATTTGTTGTTCGTGATATTCATGAGGTGATTGGAGGCGGTTTACATATGAACCGTTCAGAGTGGTCAACCTTTATTGGACCGGGACGTCATCCAATTTCTTCTGCTTATTTCTGGTACGTCAACTCACCATTGGGTGGTGCATTTGAATATTACACCAACGATGATTATTTGACCGAAGAATGGCAGCCTCGTGTAGAAGAACATCGTCTAGAGCTTTTCACCGAGTGGGCGATTGAAGGTGGTCTTGATGACAAAACCCGCCGTCAGGTGAAGCCTGTTTAACAGGCATTGCTTTACAAGGAAGAAAGGCTATGGAAAAGATTGTAATTGTAGGGGCGGGGCAGGCTGCAGGTTGGGCAGTTAGTACCTTACGTCAAAATGGATATGTGGGTGAAATTCATGTGGTCTCAAATGAAGATCAGGTGTTTTATGAGCGTCCGCCACTGTCTAAGCAAGTACTTTCAAAAGAAGCAAGTTATGAAAGTTTGAATTTGTTCTCTCCAGAACAGGTTCAAGAGTTCAACATTCAATGGCACAAACCGGAAATTGCAACAAAAGTCGATCGCGAGCAAAAGCAGGTTCATTTAGAAAGTGGACAGATTTTACCCTATGACAAATTGTTGATTGCAACAGGAAGCCGTGCCCGTGTACCCGTCAATACATGGCAGTTCATTCCAAATGTTGTGACTTTGCGAAATGTACGTGACTGTGAACGTCTGGCTGAAATTTTAAAGAATGCAAAAAATGTTGCTGTGATTGGCGGTGGCTGGATTGGTTTGGAAATCGCTGCAACTGCACGTAAGCAAGGCAAAGATGTTCATATTTTTGAATATGGGGACCGCTTATGTGCAAGAAGTGTGAGTCCGGAAGTTTCTGCATTTTTAAAAAATATGCATGAGGCTCAAGGCACAAAAATTCATTTAGACAGCAAGAGCCTTCATTTGGTGGAAGCACCAGATCAAAAAGTTGAAGTGGTGAACCATCCTCAACATAGCCAGTTATTTGATTGTGTTGTAGTGGGTGCAGGTGCCGAGATTGCGAAAGAGTTAGGCGTGCATGCTGGGCTCGATGTGAAAGATGGCATTGTGGTGAATTGTTTTGGACAAACCTCGGATCAAGACATTTATGCCGCAGGCGATGTCGCGATTCATCCGGGCTTGGGCTATTGCATTCAGTCTTGGGCAAATGCACAAAACCAGGCGATTGCAGCTGCGAAATCAATGCTCGGAATTGAAACTGAATATACCGATATTCCTTGGCTTTGGTCTGATCAATATCACTTTAATATCCAGATTTTAGGAACATATCAACCTGAAAAAACCAAAGAAGTGGTGATTCGCCAAGGTGGTGAAGATCAGGTGAGCTATTTATATCTGGACCATGAAAATCGCTTGCTGAATATGATTGCCATTAATGACTCGAAGTTAATCAAGCTGGCAAAGCGTTGGATGCAAGCCAATACCGTTTTAGATCCAAAATTATTAGCAGATGCTGAATTTAATGTCATGAAGTTAAAACCGTAAACATTAAATCTGGTTCTCATTACCAAATCGAAGGAATGACACATGAGTAATGAAGAAAAAAGTGGATTAAAGCATTGGGTACCTGCTTTTGTCCTTATGGTGTGTGTAGTACTGGCATTTTTCGACAAGATCAGTATTGCGGTTTTATTTTCAGACCCACATTTTCAAAGCTCGATGGGAATTGCTGAAGATAAAGCCAAACTCGGATGGCTCATGACAAGTTTTTTACTTGCTTATGGTTTTTCATCAGTCTTTCTAAGCTTTTTAGGCGACATTTTTAACCCAAAGAAAATGTTGTTCTGGAGTGTAACCTCTTGGGGTTTACTCATGCTTTGCATGGGCTTTACCACCAGCTACTCAGGCATGTTGATTTTACGGGTTCTACTCGGTTTGGCAGAAGGTCCGCTATTTGCTTTGGCATACACCATTGTTAAGCAGACTTATACAGACCGTCAGCAGGCACGTGCCTCAACCATGTTCTTACTGGGTACACCGATTGGTGCATTCCTTGGGTTCCCAATTACGGCAGCCGTTCTGGCACACCACGACTGGCACACCACTTTTTTTGTGATGGCTGCACTAACACTCATTGCAATTTTAAGCATTGTTTTTGGTCTGCGTAATTTGCAACTCAAGAAAACTGTTGAGCTTGAAGGTGAAAGTAAACGTACTAACTTCAAAGGCCATATCGCCAACACCAAAGTACTTGTGAGCAATAGCGCGTTCTGGTTGGTGTGCTTATTCAATATTGCCTTAATGACTTATTTGTGGGGCCTAAACAGTTGGGTTCCTTCTTATCTCATGCAAGACAAAGGATTCAACCTCAAAGAGTTTGGGGTGTATTCAAGCTTTCCATTCATTGCCATGTTAATTGGCGAAGTGGTTGGTGCGTTTTTATCTGACAAATTAGGCCGCCGCGCAATTCAAGTATTCAGCGGTTTATTACTCGCGGGCATCTTCATGTATGTGATGGTCATTATGACTGAGCCATTATTGATTATTGCTGCTATGTCTTTAAGTGCTATGGCGTGGGGCTTTGGAGTGGCTGCGGTATTTGCTTTGCTTGCCCGAGTAACCACCTCAAATGTAGGTGCAACAGCGGGTGGAATATTTAATGGGTTAGGCAATTTTGCAAGTGCAATTGCACCTGTACTGATCGGTTACATCGTGATGCAAACACATAGTTTTAATTTGGGAATTACCTTCTTGGCTGCAGTCGCTGTCATTGGGTCGTTGTTCTTGGTTCCTCTTTTAAAACGTTATTAATTCACTGTATAGGAGTTTAAAAAATGACTACACAACAATTCGAATCGTGGAAACAGCCGGAAGGCGCTTCTTTAGAAGATTGGTTAAACACACGTATTGCTCGCTTTGAGACTCGTAAATATGACTTTGAGGCTTTGAAGTTCCAAGCCGATTACGACCCGAAATATCGTCGTGCTCAAATGCGCTATATGGGTACGGGTGCAACTGGTGTTGCAAATGACAGCAATACTGTACCTGCAGAGAACTTTACGTTTTCGACTATGGTGCTACCACCACAGTGTGAAGGTCCTTTGCACATTCACCACGACGTTGAAGAAGTTTTCTTTATGCTCCGCGGCGAAATTGATTTGTTTATTGAGCACAACGGCGAGAAATTCCAGACCCGTTTAAAAGAGCGTGACCTGATTTCAATTCCACCGGGAATCTACCGTGGTTTGTTTAACCCAGGTCAAGAAGACGCCTTGATGTGCGTGATGTTGGGAACAGGTAAACCAACAATTCCTAACTATCCACCAGAGCATCCATTGTCTCAAATCAAACGTTAATTGTTTGATGAAGTCAATAAAAGGAAAGAATTAAAAATGATGACACTCATTGAAAAGTTAGCAGAATTTCCGGTGAAAACGGTCAATGTTCAAGGCCAGCAACAAGCCTATCGGGAAGCTGGTCAGGGCGAATACCTTGTGCTGTTGCATGGCATTAGTTCCGGTTCTGCTTCATGGGTAAACCAACTTGAAGTGCTGTCTCATCATTTTCATGTCATTGCCTGGGACGCACCGGGCTATGGCAAATCAGATGAACTTTTAACGGATCAACCGAATGCGACCGACTACGCAAAGCGTTTGGCAGGGTTGTTCGATGCTTTAAAAATTGAAAAAGCAATTGTAGTGGGACACTCCTTAGGTGCCTTACAGGGCAGTGCATTTGCTGCACTTTACCCAGAGCGAGTGAAACATTTGGTGGTCGCTAACTTGGCGCAAGGCTACCAACGCCACGATGAACAAACACAAATTCAGGTTTTTGAAAAAAGACCAAAAATGTTGAAAGAACTCGGCGCTAAAGGAATGGCCCAAAGTCGTGGACCTCATTTGATTTATAAACAAGAGCCACAGGCCTTAGCTTTAGTTTCAGAAGTGATGCAGCAGTTGACCTTACAAGGTTTCACACATGCATCGTACTTACTGGCATATGACGAAATACGTAATTATTTAACCGATTTAAAAGTCCCATGCACAGTCATTGCAGGGCAGCAAGATCAAATCACTCCTGCGTTAGGTATACAAGAGCTTGCTCAGGAATTGCAGTTGGAACAGCGCTTCGTCATAGAAGATGCAGGACATTTAAGTTATGTCGACCAACCGCAAGCATTTAACCAAATTATGTTGACGATTCAGGAACAATCGTAAGAGAGATTAAGGATTATGAGCTTCCAAGTTGAAGGAAAAGTTGCAGTTGTTACCGGTGGCTCATCTGGGATTGGGCTGGCTGCTGTTGAAATACTAGTTGCAGAGGGTGCAAAAGTTGCTTGGTGTGGTCGCGATGAAGAACGTTTAAATGCTTCTAAGCACTATATTTTAGAAAAATTTCCACATGCCAATATTTTTACCAAAGCATGTAATGTTTTGAAAAAAGAAGAAGTTCAGCAATTTGCCAAAGAGGTCAAACTCAATTTGGGCAATGTGGACATGCTTATTAACAATGCTGGACAAGGCCGTGTTTCAAATTTTGAAAATACGCAAGATGAAGACTGGATGAAAGAGATTGAGCTGAAATATTTCAGTGTGTTACATCCGGTACGGGCTTTTCTTGACGACTTAAAACAGTCGGCAAATGCCTCAATTACCAATGTGAACTCGTTACTGGCATTGCAACCGGAACCGCACATGATTGCGACTTCATCTGCACGTGCTGCACTGTTGAATTTAACCCATTCGTTGGCACATGAATTTACTCAATATGGCGTTCGTGTGAATTCGATTTTACTCGGAATGGTCGAATCTGCGCAGTGGAAGCGCCGTTATGAAACCCGTTCAGATTTAAATCTGTCATGGGAAGAGTGGACAGGCAATATTGCAAAAAATCGTGGCATTCCTATGCAGCGCTTAGGCCGTCCAGAAGAGCCTGCACGTGCTTTAGTTTTCTTGGCATCACCATTGGCATCTTACACCACAGGTTCGGCAATAGATGTCTCAGGTGGTTTTAACAAACATTTATAAATATCAGGTGCTGTCATGAAAAAGTTGATGATGATTGGTTTTGGCGCAATGGCAGCAGAAGTGTATGCCCACTTGCCTCAAGATCTGCAACTCAAGTGGATTGTAGTGCCATCTCGCAGCATTGAAAAAGTGCAGTCACAAGTCTCTTCTGACATTCAAGTGATTTCAGATATTGAGCAATGTGATGGTACACCAGACTATGTCATTGAAGTGGCAGGTCAAGCAGCAGTGAAAGAGCATGCTCAAAAAGTTTTAGCGAAAGGCTGGACCATTGGTCTGATTTCGGTGGGTACTTTGGCTGATAGCGAGTTTTTGGTTCAGCTTAAACAAACTGCCGAAAAAAATGATGCCCATCTGCATTTACTGGCAGGGGCTATCGCAGGTATTGACGGTATTTCTGCGGCCAAAGAAGGTGGCTTGCAAAAGGTCACTTATAAAGGCTGTAAAAGTCCAAAAAGCTGGAAGGGTAGTTATGCAGAGCAATTGGTCGATTTAGACCATGTTTCAGAACCTACGGTTTTTTTTACTGGAACTGCCCGTGAAGCTGCCATGAAATTTCCGGCCAATGCCAACGTTGCAGCAACCATTGCACTTGCAGGGCTTGGAATGGATGAAACCATGGTTGAGTTAACTGTTGATCCAACTATAAACAAGAACAAACACACCATTGTGGCGGAAGGTGGCTTTGGACAAATGACCATTGAACTGGTGGGTGTGCCGCTGCCAAGTAACCCAAAAACATCAACTTTGGCTGCGCTTAGCGTGATTCGTGCTTGTCGCAACAGTGTAGAAGCAATACAGATTTAAGAAGGATTTGATCATGGCAAAGGAAATTTATATTGCGGGTGAATGGCGATTAGGCCGTGGTGCAGTCATTCAAAGCCTGTTTCCGGCAGATCAGTCGGTAAACGCTGAGCTTTCAACAGCAACGCTTGAAGATGTAAATGAAGCAATTGAAAAAGCGGATCAGGCTTGGCGTCAACCGAGCTGGAGAAACAGCTTGCCGCATGAGCGCGCACGTATTCTCTATAAAGTTGCAGACATTATTGAAGCGCGTGTAGATGAATTATCGAAACTGCAAACCCGAGATAATGGGAAGCCTTTAACCGAAACTCGTGGTTTAGTGATGAGCGCTGCGGCAACTGCGCGTTATGTTGCAGCAGCATGTGAAACGCTAAATGATGAACTCACCACTCAACGTGCTCCAGACTTTATGACCATGAGTGTGCATGAACCTGTAGGGGTTGTGGCAGCTATTACTCCTTGGAACTCTCCAATTGCGAGTGAAGTTCAAAAGCTTGCTCCAGCTTTGGCAGCAGGAAATGCCGTAGTGTTAAAACCAGCAGAAGCAACTTCACTCATTGCTTTAGAGCTTGCCAAAATTTTTGAAGAGGCTGGTTTACCAAAAGGCTTACTTAGTGTGTTAGTGGGGCGTGGTTCTATCATTGGTGATGCCATTGCTCAGCACCCATTGGTTCGTAAAATTTCTTTTACAGGTGGAACAACCACGGGTCGTCATTTGGCACATATTGCTGCAGATAAACTGATTACCACTTCGCTTGAGTTAGGTGGTAAGTCACCAACCATCGTTTTACCGGATGCAGATGTCGAACTGGCTGCTAAAGGTGTGGCTTACGGTATTTTTAGCTCGGCAGGCCAAGCGTGTATTGCAGGTTCTCGCTTGTTTATTCATAGCAGTCTTTACGATCAGTTTTTAACGCGTTTGGTTGAAATTACCAAAGGTTTACGTGTGGGCCATCCGGAACAGGCAGGCGTGCATTTAGGACCACTGGTCAATGACAAACATTTGCAGTCAGTTGATCGCTATGTGCAACTTGCTAAAAGCGAAGGTGGTCAGGTTCTGATTGGTGGTGAGGCACTTACGACTGGTGACTATGCCAAAGGAAGCTATTACTTACCGACCATTATTACGGGCTTAAATAACAGTGCTCAAACCTGTCAGGAAGAAATTTTTGGTCCTGTTTTAGTCGTTATGAAATATGACAATGAGCAAGATTTAATTGCCCAAGCCAATGACAGTTGTTTTGGTCTTGCCGCAGGTATCTGGACTGAAAGCTATCGCAAAGCTTGGCGTATTGCACGTGCATTAGAAGTGGGAACGGTATGGATTAATACCTACAAAAAATTCTCGATTAGTGCGCCGTTTGGTGGCTTTAAAGACAGTGGGATTGGGCGCGAAAAAGGCCGTTTGGGCATTTTATCGTACATGCAACAAAAGAGTATTTATATGGGGCTGAATGAACAGCCTAACCCTTGGTGCGATTAATAAATTCAAGGACTGAAAACAAATTTTGAGGAATAGACATGACTGAACGTGTAAATGTAGGCGAAGCAATCGCAAGAGTTTTAGAAGCGCACCAAGTTGATAGTATTTATGGTGTTATTTCCATCCACAATTTACCTATTGCCGATGCGATAGGGCGCCGTGAAAAAATGCGTTTTGTTGCAGCCCGTGGTGAGGCTGGCGCAGTTACCATGGCAGATGCACACTCACGCTTTAAAGGCCTAGGTGTAGCGTTGACCAGTACAGGTGCTGGGGCAGGTAATGCCGTAGGTTCACTGATTGAAGCAATGAATGCGGGTAGCCCTGTATTGCATTTAACGGGTCAAGTTGAGCGTGAATATCTTGACCGTGATGCAAGCTTCATCCATGAAACCAAAGACCAACTTACATTCTTGCGTGCATCGAGCAAAGCGGCGTTCCGTATTACCAGCCCAGACAATGCTGTTGGTGTAATACGTGAAGCCATCCGTGTAGCAACCACAGTTCCAATGGGACCAGTTAGTGTTGAGTTACCAATTGATGTACAAGCAGCAGAAATCGATTTACCACTTAATCTTGGGCCAGTGAAAGCACTTGAGTTGCCACAGGCAGAGCAAGCAGAAATTGATCTTCTTGTAAGCGAAATCAAAAAAGCAAAACGTCCGATTTTCTGGATTGGTGGTGGAACTTTAAATAGCGTTGCCGAAGTTAAAGCAATTGCAGATTTAGGTATTCCGGTTGTGTCATCGACTCATGCTCGTGGGGTGTTGGCAGATGATCATCCACGTAGTTTAGGGGCGTTCCATAACTCGGCGGGTGTGGAGCAATTATTAAAAGATGCCGACCTGATGGTAGTGGTGGGTTCTCGTTTACGTAGTAATGAAACTAAAACTTATTCGGTTGAATTTCCTGAAAACATTATTCAGGTAGATGCAAACCCAGTGGCTCAGCAACGTAATTACAAAATCCGCAACTTCATTTGTGGCGATGCTAAAGATGTCTTAACACGTGTGTTAGAACAGCTTCAAGGCACTTCAAAAATCGATGCCGATTACGATGCTGCTGTTGTGGCTGCTAAACAAGCTGCAATTGATGCACTTCGTAAGCAAATCGACCAATACGCTTTAATTTGTGACCACTTACGTGCAGCTTTACCTCAAGACGGTATTTTTGTACGTGACATCACCATGTCGGGTAGTACATGGGGCAGTCGTTTATTCCCGGTACAAGCGCCAAACCAAAATATCCACTCACTTGCGGGTGCAATTGGTTTAGGTCTTGCAACAGCAATTGGTGCTTCAGTTGCTAACCCTGACAAGAAAGTAATTGGTTTAGTCGGCGATGGCGGCTTAATGCTTGGCATTGGTGAGATTGCAACCATGGTGCAAGAAAACACCAATATGGTCTTAATGATTATGAATGACGGTGGTTATGGTGTAATGCGTGGCATTCAAAATAACTACTTTGGTGGTCGTCAGTATTTTAATGAATTGCATACACCAGACTACAAACTCCTTGGCGAATCAATGGGGGTGAAAAGCTGGAAAGTCGGTAGTGCAGATGAGTTTAAAACGGTTATTCAAGAGGCTGTTGCTTTTGAAGGACCAACTGTAATCGAGCTCGATATGAACTCGATTGGACCATTAAACTTCGCGGGCCCACCGCAAAAGAAACTGTATTAACCAGTTTGGATGGTTTAGTACATATGCGATGGGAGCTGCTAAGCCATCCTTTTTTTAGATAAATTTTTTTGTCTAAAAAACAATAAAAACGAAGTTTTACAGGTAAAACAAATAAAGTTCCAGCAGGACGCTGGAACTCAATCAAGGATGTAGAGATGAAAAAGACTTCATTGATCATGGCATTCATTGCACCGCTTACGCTGGGGGTAAGCGTCAATGCATTTGCAAAAGACTCATTGCTTGAATGGAAAAGTGATGATGGCACAGATTCATTAAAGTTAGGTGGGGTGGTTCGGTTAAATCAACGTTATGAAGATTGGGAAGGGCCAAACCGCGGTTTCGGTAAGCTCTATTTTGATATTTTCAGGGTAGATCTCAAAGGTAAGTTTGATGATGCCTATATCAACGCCAGCTATCTATTTCAAGACCAACAGAAAACGTCCATTGAAAAAGCGTACGTGGGCTATAACCTAGATGCCAATAACAGCATTGAAGCGGGCCTGGTTTATAAACCATTTACGATTTATCCCTATCCGCAAAATGGCTGGACCTATCATATTCCATTCTTTTTAGGATATGGCAATAACATTGCACCGGGGCTTAACTGGAATTATCACGACAAAGATTGGGATGTAAAACTCGGTTATTACCCGCAAATGTTAGAAACCAACTTGCGTTATTCACCTGAAAGTGCAACTTATGATGACTTGCAAGAAAATGCATTTCCATCTCAAAAAGCTTATCAGAATGAAAAACGTCATCAGTTTAATACCCGCATTGTGCGCAAGTTAGAAACTGATTTCGGTAAGCAAGAGTTTGGTGTCTCGGGTGCAATCGCTCAGCTACATAACAAAGTGACTGATAAAGACGGTAAATATTATGCAGTCGGTTTGCATACCGAAAACAACTACAAACGCTTTAACTTACAAAGTTCGGTCATTCACTATCAGTACGATGCTAAAAATCCGGATGGTGTAAATAGTGACATGACCTTAATGGGCAATAATGGTTTTACACCTGCTTATTTCATTGCTTCGGAAGGAACCATTGCCAGTTTAAACCTTGCCTATACGTTGCCTGTGACCAATATGGGCAAGCTAAAAGCCATTAAGTTTTATAATGATTATAGTTATCTGGATAAAAAACGTGATGATTGGTCAGACTCGCAAATGAATACCACAGGGATGATGTTTATTGCTTCACCATTTATGGTTTGGGCAGATTATACGTGGGGTAAAAACTCTAACATTATTGGTGGGGCAACCAACTCAACGGGTTATACCTCTGCAACTTCACCAAATAGTGATAAATGGTTATACCGTATTAACTTTAATATTGGGTTTACTTTCTAAAATAAGCAGTATTAAAAAAACCACGCAATCGGCGTGGTTTTTTATTTAATAAGTGAAAATTTTTAATATCTGTTTTTTTCAAACTTATTCCAAAACACAAAGGCAGTTACAAAGGCCAAAATGGTTAGCGCGAAAATATAATACATCGCACCAATATCACTATATTGGCTGAGCCAATGAACTAAAGGCAGTGTCATACCACCAACAATTGCATACGATAAATTATAAGAAAATGAAATGCCCGAGAAGCGAACAGGCGCGGGGAACATTTTAACCATACTGTTCGACACCATGCCGACAGTACCAGAGCATAGACCCAACAACATATATAAACCAAAAATGGTTGAATGTGCCGCGTGCCCCAAACTGTTATAAAAAACTGCCGCTGTAAGTGCCACAGCAAGCGCACCGATCATCATGACTTTGCCACAGCCAAAACGGTCAGCAAAATAGCCTGCTAAAATACAGCCGACCATTTGCATGACAATGGCTGCACTTTGCATTTCAAAAGTCTGTGCGCGCTCAAAGCCAAATGAACCAATCAACAAATTTGGCATGGCTAAAATCACCACCACCACACATCCCGTTAAAAACCATGTAAATAACATGCCAATTGCAACGGCTGTTTTATGCGTTTTTAAGACTTGCTTCACTGGCATTTCTTTAGAAATTTCTTTACGGGCCTGCATGGCTTTAAACACAGGGGTTTCTTTTAAATACGTTCTTAAATAAAGTGCAACGAGTCCAAAAATACCACCCACAATGAAAGGAATACGCCATGCCCAGTCATGGATTTGTCCTTCACTAAAATTAAGTGAAATCCATAAAGACATCAGTGCACCTAGTAAAATTCCTAAAGACAGCCCAGCGGTGAGTAAACCATTGGCCAGTCCGATTTTTCTTTCAGGCACGTGTTCAGATACAAAGGTCCATGCAGCTGGAATTTCACCCCCAATCGCAATCCCTTGTACCACACGCATAAGTAACAAAAGTAGCGGTGCCAAATATCCGATATTTTCAAAAGTGGGCAAAATCCCGATAAACAGGGTAGGCAGAGCCATCAGCAAAATAGAAAGCGAAAATAGTTTTTTACGTCCCACCAAATCACCAAAATGGGCCATGACAACCCCGCCTAAGGGCCTAAAAAAATAACCTGCTGCAAAAATGCCGTAAGTATTGAGCATGGCCCAAAACGGACTAAGCGTGCTTGGGAAAAAGAGGTCGGAAATGATTTTGGCGTAAAACACATAAATCACAAAATCGTAAAACTCTAAAGCTCCACCCAATGAAGAAAGGGCAAGAGTTCGTTTATCTTCTTTATTAAGATAGTTCGCGTCCTGCAAAGTTAAGTCCTGATCCATTTTTTACTTAATTGTTGTAATTGAAGTTTGGATATTAATGGAAAAGTGAAATAAAAGTAAATGGAGGAAATTTGTTCTATAGGGCAACGCAGATTGGACTTACGCAGATCAAAAAGCTTTAAAACAAAAAACGCTTTAGATAAAACAAAAACAGATGTAGGAATGACTTTTCTTTTGGGGCGTTCAGCGACACAATAAAACTTGTCATAGCCAGTTTAATAAGAGATTCAAAGGATGAGTGTGGTTTTACCTGTCGCGAAGCGTGGTGAAGATATTTTAAAACTAATTGCGGCTCCTGTTTCGGCAAATGAGTTAAACAGTAATTGGCTTTATCAGCTTGCTGATGCTATGCATGCGACAATGCTTGAGCGCAATGGAGTGGGGATTGCTGCACCGCAAGTTTATATCTCTAAACGCGTTATTATTGTGGCTTCTCGACCAAATCCACGCTATCCGGATGCGCCTGAAATGAATGCTTTGGTCATGGTAAATCCAGAAATTTTAGAATTTTCGAGTGAAACGTGTTTGGGCGAAGAAGGCTGCTTAAGTGTACCGGATGAGCGTGGACAAGTTGAACGTGCAGAAATGGTTAAGGTGAAATACTTAACACTTCAGGGTGAAGCAGTTGAAACAATTTTTCACGGTTTTCCTGCTCGTATTGTTCAACACGAGGTCGATCATTTAAATGGAATCTTGTTTGTAGAAAGAATAAGCTAATCTTCAGTTTAAAGTTTTGAAAAACCTATAATGAGCTTGAAATAAATAAGAGAACAGAATTAAAATATTTATATCGTGATTTTTAACTCATTACAAAAGATATAATTTTAATATTATCAGCAGGTTGTGCTGAAATTTTGCGCGATGTTGTAAATCTCCTCATTTAAGGTTACTGACCATGAAAACCCCTCTCCCAGATTATTTGGCAAATGTTATAGAAGCCTGTGACATCGATAACAGCGGTCATCTCGCCGATTATATTCCTGAGTTGGCCAATGCAAACCCAAATCGATTAGCTCTAGCAATGTCTACGGTAGATGGTGAAATTTATTCGGTCGGTGATGATGATGTTGAATTCACCATACAATCGATTTCTAAACCTTTTGTGTATGCTTATGTTTTACAACAACTTGGCATTGATGCGGTACTTGCGAAAGTAGGGGTAGAGCCTTCGGGAGAAGCCTTCAATGAAATTTCATTAGGTAAAGACGGACGTCCGAAAAACCCGATGATTAACTCTGGCGCAATTACTGTACATTCCTTGATTCAGGTCAAGCATGGTTTGCATAGTGCAGAAATTCTACGCCGTTTTATGAGCGAGCTTGCTGGTCGTGAATTAAGTTTTGATGAGTCTGTTTATGATTCGGAAGTCAAAACAGCCTACCGTAATCTTTCGATCGGTTATATGTTGCGCACGGTGGGGATTTTGGAAACTGACCCTGTCGATATTGTGAATGGTTACATTCGTCAATGTGCGATCATGGTTACAGTTAAAGATTTGGTACGTATGGGCAGTGTACTTGCCAACGGCGGGGTCGACCCTAAAACTGGAAAGCGTTTGTTAAACCGATCTGTAGTGAGACAAGTGCTCAGTGTCATGATGAGCTGTGGTATGTATGATGCCGCGGGTGACTGGCTTTCAACTGTCGGTATTCCTGCTAAAAGTGGTGTAGCAGGCGGTATTTTGGGTGTGCTGCCGGGTCAAGTTAGTATTGCTGCTTTTTCACCTCGACTAGATGAGCACGGTCATAGTGTTCGAGGAATTGATATTTTAGAACGATTATCTCGTGACATGGGATTACATCTCATGGAAGGTACGCCTTCTGCACAAACCATTGTACAAAGCCATTATCGTACTGGGAAAGATGCATCATTGAGTGTGTATGTGCTTCGAGGTGTATTGAAGTTTACCGAAGCTGAAATGTTGTTGCGTATTTTACAAGACGAGACCACTGACCAAAGCACAATCGTGATTGATTTAACCCAGATTTCACTTATCCACGATGTGGGTAAACGTATGTTCTTAGAAGGTGTAGATCGTCTGATTGATGATGGTCATACCCTTGTTTTGGTTGATCCTGAACAGCGCCTAGATCATGCGAGAACCGCTAAAGATCGAGAACTTCATGTTTATCATGATTTCGATGATTTATTAGAAAAGCATGAGATCCGCTCTAAAAAAAAGACTTATAGCGACATCGCGGCACTTCTAAATTGTTGAGGTGTTTTTCCTAGATGTCGCTTAAACATTGCACTGAACGCGCTGGGGTTGGTATACCCCAGTGACTCTGAAATTTGGGCAATAGATTCGCCATTCGCGATTTTACTCAAGGCAAGTGCAATATGCATTTGCTGTACCCATGCCCGATAAGACAGCCCCGTTTCTTTTTGAAACATGCGCATTAAAGTTCTAGAACTCGCACCAATATCATCGGCCCAATCTGTTAAATCTTTTGAACTGTCAGGCGTATGTAATAACTCTTGGCAAATTTTTAATAATCGTTTGTCTTTCGGCCACGGAATCTGAATAGGCAACAAATTGGCCCGATGGATTTCTTCAAAAATCAAAATTTGTAAAGAACGGGAAAGTTCTTGAGAAGTGGCCGTATTTGGAGCATCTTCTCGTTCAATTTCATTTAAACGTATTAAAAGCTCATGCAACAGGTTGCTTACTCGAATAATAAAGCAATGTTGTCCCATGAGTGCGGCTGCATTTACTTCAACCAACGCCGTATTTAACTTCACGTGACTCAGTGAAATCACACTGTGCTCTACATTTGCCGGAATCCATAACGCACACATGGGCGGCACAATCCAGACATGATTAGGTGTAAACACCTGAATGTTGCCAGTGGACGCATATAAAAACTGAGCACGTGTATGCGTGTGGGTAGGCGTGATTTCTCGGTAAGAATGTTCAGAAGAGAGTCCAATTACTAGTTCAGACAAATCGGACTGAATAAGAGAATCGGACATAAACTATCCTAAAAGTTGTCACTTATACAATGATTATTGGAAGATAACTTTATAAGCGACAATTTACAATAAGCATCTCATTTAAAAATATTGGAGTTTTTCAGGTATGACGTCTTCAATACAATTGAAAGATGGTATTGCCAATACCGTTGCAAATGATCAGTCTCAAGGAATGATTATTAAAATTGTAGGCGCCGTGGCGGTTGCACATTTACTGAACGATTTAATTCAGGCAGTGCTACCAGCCATCTATCCAATGCTAAAAGCAAACTTTTCGCTGAGTTTTGCGGAGGTTGGCCTGATTTCGTTTGTATATCAAATTACAGGTTCGCTGCTACAACCTTGGATTGGACTTTATACCGATAAACATCCAAAACCGTATCTTCTCCCACTTGGAATGGTCGTCACATTCTGCGGCATTATCTTGTTGGCATTTTCACCAAGTTTTGCTGTGTTGTTATGTGCATCTGCACTGATTGGGGTAGGGTCTGCCACCTTTCATCCAGAAGCTTCGCGTGTGGCGCGTATGGCATCGGGTGGGCGCTTCGGTACAGCTCAGTCGACTTTCCAAGTGGGCGGAAATACAGGTACTGCCATTGGTCCATTATTAGCAGCATTATTAATTGTTCCATTTGGGCAGCATGCAGTTGCGGGCTTGGTGATATTTGCACTTTTAGCGATTTGGGTTTTATTTGGTGTAAGCCGCTGGACAGTAAACCATGCTAAAAGTCAGGTGGTTACACGTGCTACGCAAGCACATACCAAATTGCATGGCCGTAAGCTCATTATCGCCTTGGGCACAATTAGTGTATTAATGTTTGCTAAATTTACTTACATTGCCAGCATTAGTAACTATTTTACTTTTTATTTAATTCAAAAGTTCCATATCAGCATTCAAACAGCTCAATTACACTTATTTGCCTTTTTGGCAGCTGTGGCTGTAGGTACATTTGCGGGTGGCCCAATTGGCGATAAGATTGGCCGTAAAGCTGTGATCTGGGTTTCATTTGTTGGCATGGCGCCGTTTGCATTAATGATGCCATATGCAAACTTGTTTTGGACAACGGTTTTCTCAATTATTGCAGGTTTGGTGTTGTCATCTGCTTTTGCAGCGATGGTGGTTTATGCACAAGAAGCTGTTCCGGGCCGTGTAGGCATGATTGCAGGTTTAATGTTTGGCCTTATGTTTGGGGTAAGTGGTATTGCCGCAGCGGGGCTAGGGCATTTAGCGGATATTAACGGCATTGAATGGGTATTTGGTTTATGTTCATTATTGCCATTACTTGGTTTTGCAACAGCACTTTTACCAAACACAAAAGTTAAATAAATGAAAAGACTCTCAGCCATACTTAGCTGAGAGTCTTTTTAATATGAACATAGCCTCATTGAAAAGACTATTTTTGAACACCAAACTTAAATACGGTAACACTCTTATAAGTTTGATTTGGGTTTAAACGTGTAGACGGGAAAGCCGGTTGATTCGGGCTATCTGGAAAATGCTGTGTTTCTAATGCTAGCGCGTCTGCTTGTCGATAGAGCACACCATTTGCGCCAACAATATTTCCTAATAAATGATTGGCTGTATACATTTGAACGCTTGGTTCAGTGGTTAAAACCTGCATGGTTCGTTTAGATTTTGGGTCAACCACAATAGCTGCAAGATTGAGTTTCCCATGAGACTTTTGATTAATTACCCAAGTTTGGTCATAGCCATATCCATAGGCCAATTGCTGATTATTCGCTCGAATATCTTTCACAACCGCCTTAGGCGTTCGAAAATCAAAAGGTGTACCTGCAACTGAAGCAATTTCACCTGTTGGTAAGGAGTTTTGGTCGGTTACCAATATACGGTCTGCATTGAGTTGTACCACATGATCTAGTATGCCATAAGGGTTATTGCCAGCGCCTGATAAGTTGAAATAACTGTGGTTGGTGAGATTGACGACTGTAGGCTGATCAGTTTTGGCTTTATATTCAATCTTAAATTCATTTTGATCTGAAAGACTGTAGATTACTTCCACATCTAACTTTCCGGGAAAACCTTGATCACCATTTGGACTGGTTAACTTCAGAGAAGCTTTAACAGTTTCACCTTTAGAAATGAGGGGTTTAACTTGCCACACACGTTTATCAAAACCAGGATTGCCGCTATGTAATGAGTTCGGGCCATTATTTTTTTCAAGATTATACGTTTTCCCATCTAAGCTAAATTTAGCATTACCAATCCGGTTCGCATAACGACCAATTAATCCGCCAAAATGAATACCTTCCTTGGTATCAGTGACTTCATAGCCTTTTAGATTATCGAAGCCCAAAACGATATTATTTTGTTTACCTTGGGCATCGGGAGTCAAAATCTGGGTAATTACACCACCGAAGCTAATAAACGATACAGAGACTCCATTGTTATTACTCATGGTGTATAGATCAACTTTTTGGCCATTTTGAGTCGTACCATATGGTTTTACATCTAACGTTGCTGCATTTGCCAGTTGTGCAAAGCTATAAACCGTAACACCTAAAATTGCTAATTTTTTCATGCTTATACTCTATTTTGTAATAGTAAGACTGGATGAATATAAGATTGATTTTTCATCTTTTTAAAGAGGTTTTTATTATATATAGTGTTAATAATAATCGATCAGTTAATGCTGAGTACTGAACAGCCGATACCATTTAGAGTTATAAACAAATTAACTTTATTAGCAAACTTCAACAATAAGCTATTTTTATGAATCATTCCGACTCGGTTTTAAAGTTTTCACTTGGTCTTAATGGCTTGTCATTTGACTTAGATAACCAGTCCATTCACCTTGAGCAGGGCTTAGGTTTTATTAATTCAAAAAGTATCGGCCATGGTGTTATTGATGAGCTTGCGATTGAAAAGATGATTTATTTTATTGAAGAAATCATCGAGTCGCAGCCACTCAGAAATCTCAATATAAATGGTATAGCCGTTACGGCTGATACCGCCATGGCACAACTGAGTAAGTTATTTTTTAGTGCTAAAAAGCAAATCAGCCGTATCGAGCTTGAGCATGGATTTAATGATTTTATTGAGCGTTTGAGTTACTACACAAACCAAGTAGCTCCAGATCAGCTTTATATTTTTACCTACTTTGTATTTATTCGAGAAATGATGCATCACTTACGAGTTGAGGAAATTCAAATCATTTAATAATTACTTTCTCAATCCGCCAACTCATCATGAATCCAGTTTAAAAACAGCTCAATTTTAGGAATAAATTGGTGAGTTCGTGGATACACCAAATGATGAGCCGAGATAGGAATCGATAGTTCATCTGCAAAAACTCTAACTAATTTTCCAGATTCTAAGTAATTTTGGGTAAGCAAATTACTTTCTAAAACAAATCCTAGCCCGTGTGTGGCCGCCTCAAGTGACATATAAGAGCGGTCAAAACTCAAAGTGTAGGGAAACTCAGGAATGCTTAAACCCTGATGGGCAAACCATTGGGGCCAAGTAACTAAAGTTGAACGCGATAAAATTAGTTCTTTTTTTAATAAATCTTGAGGCTTATGTACCGGACTACGTTCAAGTAGCTTAGGGGATGCAAGCACTTCTAACTTTTCATTACGAATCGTTCTGATTTCTACCCCTGTCCAGTTGGGCAAACCGTGACGAATATCAATGTCGATCTTGTCGCGAGTAAAGTGCAAATTTTCATAGGAACATGACAAGTTGACCTGAATCATGGGGAACTTTTCTTTAAATGATTCGAGGCGAGGGAGCAACCAAAGCAAACCAAAACTTGGGGATGAATGAATATATAAACTGTCTTTCGGACTTTTATCGGCAGCTTTTTCCGTGGCTAACATTAGGTTATGCAAAATGGTGGTGACATCTTGAAAATAGCGCTCACCAGAAGGGGTCAGCGTCACACCACGCGCACCACGAATAAATAAACTCTGCCCAATCATTTCTTCAAGCTTAGCAATTTGATGACTCACTGCCGAAGGCGTGAGATTCAAATGCTCGGCTGCCTTGGCAACATTGCCGAAACGGGCGGTTTGTTCAAAAGCCTGTAAGGTTTTAATTGAGGGCATCTGGTTGAAATTGTTTTCACTACTATCCATGAAATGATCCGTTTTTATCCCTAAAACTTATTTGAAAATAGCATAGGCATGAATTTTTTTCATGTCTTGTTGAATTCGAGATAATTGCTGGGCTTTGTGAAAAAAGAGATTCTAAGTCAGAACTCAGGATATAAAGCGTAAAAGAGGATTCAACATGTTACTACAAGGAAAAGTGGCATTAATTACCGGTGCAGCATCAGAACGTGGAATTGGGCGAGCAACCGCAGAAATCTTTGCACAACAAGGTGCCAAAGTCATTATTGTTGATTTAGATCTTGCTCAAAGCCAAAACGCTGCAAAGGCGCTTGGTGAAGGGCATTTAGGACTTGCTGCAAACGTTGCGAACGAAGAACAGGTCAAAGCAGCTGTTGAACAAGCACTACAGCACTATGGCAAGATTGATATTTTAATTAACAATGCGGGCATTACTCAGCCAGTTAAAACCCTCGATATTCAGCGCAATGACTATGACCGTATTTTAGATGTCAGCCTGCGCGGAACACTGATTATGTCACAAGCGGTTATTCCATCTATGAAAGCAAACGGTGGTGGAAGCATTGTGTGCCTATCTTCAGTTTCAGCACAACGCGGCGGTGGTATTTTTGGCGGGCCACACTATAGCGCTGCTAAAGCAGGCGTGTTAGGTCTCGCAAAAGCGATGGCTCGTGAATTTGGTGGTGATCAGATTCGTGTAAATTCTCTTACTCCAGGTCTAATCCAGACTGATATTACTGGCGGTTTAATGAATGATGACCGTCGTCACGACATTCTGGCTGGTATTCCGCTGGGCCGTTTAGGTAAAGCACAAGACGTTGCAAATGCAGCACTATTTTTGGCAAGTGACCTGTCAGCTTATTTGACTGGTGTAACACTCGATGTAAATGGTGGCATGCTTATTCATTAAACGCTCACCATTTAAATAAAAATAGAATGATGGCCACAAGAGGATACTGTGGCCAAATGTAAAGGGATTCGCATGATGGATACAGTATTTTCATCTGAAGTAGATACAACGGTTCGTAAATCGGCGTATCGAAAAATTGCATTTCGGCTCATGCCATTTTTAATGCTTTGTTATTTTTGTGCCTATTTAGATCGGGTAAATGTGGGTTTTGCCAAGCTCCAAATGATGAGCGATTTACAGTTTAGTGAAGCTGTATATGGGTTAGGCGCAGGGATTTTCTTTATTGGTTACTTTCTCTGTGAAGTACCAAGTAATATTGTGCTTCATAAAGTAGGTGCACGGCGTTGGATTGCCCGAATCATGATCACATGGGGTATTTTGTCAGGCTGTTTTGCTTTTGTTCAAACTGAATGGCAATTTTACACCTTACGTTTTTTACTTGGTGTCGCCGAAGCTGGGCTAGCTCCGGGTTTATTGCTCTATCTCACTTACTGGTTCCCATCTTACCGCCGCGCACGCATGACAGTTCTTTGGTTTATCGCGATTCCAATTTCGGGAATGATTGGTGGCCCACTTTCAGGCTTAATTATGGACCGAATGAGCGGCGTACATGGCTGGTTTGGCTGGCAGTGGATGTTTGTGATCGAAGCTATTCCCACAGTGATTGTCGGCTTACTTGTACTTGCTGTTTTAAAAGATTCAGTTCAAGACGCCAATTGGTTAACCCAAGATGAAAAGAACTTGGTGAAGCAAGAGCTTGCTCAGGATAACCAGCACAAAGAAGGTCATGCTAGCGTTAAAGAGTTCATCGCAGATAAACGTTTATGGCTACTGGCAGGTATTTATTTTTGTGTCGTGATGGGCCAATACGCAATTACATTTTGGTTGCCAACTCTCATTCGTAACTCAGGTATTAGTGATAACTGGCATATCGGTTTGCTCACAAGCCTGCCTTATATGTGTGCCATTGTGGTCATGATTTTGGCGGGGCGTAGCGGCGACCATTTCCAAGAACGCCGCTGGCACTTAATTATCCCGATGTGTGCAGGCGCTTTAGCACTCACATTTGCAACTTTATTCGCTTCAAATCTATCGCTCTCTTTAATTTGCCTTTGCATTGCAGCCTCAGGTGTGCTGACGGCATCCTCTTTATTCTGGATGTTACCGACCAACTTTTTGGGTGGTGTTTCCGCAGCAGCAGGTATTGCAGCCGTCAATAGCTTTGCCAACCTTGCCGGATTTTGCTCGCCGTATTTAATTGGTTGGATTACTACTAACACGGGTTCAAATGCAATCGGCATGTTCTTAATCACAGCAGTATTAATTTTCGGTGCCAGTCTGGTTCTGCGTGTTCCGGCAAAACTGGTTAATCGTTAATAAGGAATAGTAAATGACAATGTTAAATGTTGATAAAGCAGGCCAAATTGCCGAGTTGCAACAACGTGCCTACCACATTCGCCAACATGCTTTACGTATGGGGCAAGTACAAGGCCAAGGCTATGTTGGACAAGCTTTAGGTGCAGCAGATCTACTGGCAGTATCTTATTTTCATGCCATGAAATATCAGCCTGAAAACCCTGAATGGGAAGGCCGTGACCGTTTTTATCTTTCTATTGGACATTATGCAATTGCACTCTATGCAGCCTTAATTGAAGCAAAAATTATCCCACTTGAAGAACTTGAAACCTACGGTGCAGATGACAGTCGTCTACCGATGTCGGGTATGGCTTCTTACACACCGGGTATGGAAATTACAGGTGGCTCATTGGGTCATGGTCTTGGAATTGCAGTTGGTGCATGTCTAGGGCTGAAACAGAAAAAATCAGATGCTTTTGTTTATAACTTACTTTCTGATGGAGAGTTAAATGAAGGCTCAACATGGGAGGCAGTGATGTCTGCTTCTCATTGGAAACTAGATAACTTGATTGCCATTATTGATGTGAATAATCAGCAGGCAGATGGGCACTCCAGCGAAATTTTAGCATTTGAGCCAATTGTTGATCGTTGGCAGTCATTTGGTTGGTACACCCAACGTGTAGATGGCAACAACATGGAAGCTCTGCTTGAGGCATTCGATCAAGCACGAAACTATGAGGGAGCATGCCCAAGAGTCATTATTTGTGACACCAAAATGGGTAAAGGCGTATCGTTCTTGGAAAGCCGCGAAAAAACACACTTCATTCGTGTTGATGAACATGAATGGGACGATGCTCTAAATATTTTGACCCACTACGGACAGTAAGGAATACACCATGAGCCAGTTAGCCAATCCTCCTAAGAAAAAACTAACCACTTCGGCAATGATTGCTTCTATTGCTGCCGAGGGCCAACCGACCAAACCCGCACCATTTGGACATGCACTGAATGCCTTGGCAAAAGAGCGTGACGATATTGTGGGGTTATCAGCAGATTTATCTAAATACACCGATCTACATATTTTCGCTAAAGAAAACCCAGACAAGTTTTTCCAAATGGGCATGGCAGAACAACTTTTGATGAGTGCAGCAGCAGGACTTGCTCGTGAAGGATTTGTTCCTTTTGCAACAACTTATGCCGTGTTTGCATCACGCCGTGCCTATGACTTTATTTGTATGGCAATTGCGGAAGATAACCTCAATGTCAAAATTGTCGCAGCACTTCCGGGGCTAACCACGGGTTATGGCCCAAGTCATCAGGCAACGGATGATATTGCGATTTTCCGCGCTATGCCGAACTTGATGGTTATTGATCCATGTGATGCCTTAGAAATAGAACAGGCGATTCCTCAAATTGCCGCTCATAATGGCCCTGTATATATGCGTCTATTACGTGGGCAGGTTCCATTAGTACTCGATAAATACAATTACCAGTTTAAATTGGGTAAGGCACAGGTGATTAAACCGGGTAAAGACTTGCTCATTATCTCGACTGGTCTATTGACCATGCGTGCGCTTGAGGCAGCCGAAGAGCTTGAAAAAGAGGGCATTGAGGTTTCAGTGTTGCATGTGCCTACCATTAAGCCTCTAGATGAACAAACTATTTTGGATGAAGTTGCTAAAGGTGGGCGACCTGTTTTAACTGCCGAAAATCATTCAGTGATTGGTGGGTTAGGAGAAGCTGTCGGCTCACTACTTTTAAGAAATGGTCAACATCCTCGTTTTGATATGATTGGTTTGCCAGATGCATTTTTAGATGCAGGCGCATTACCCACTTTGCATGATCGATATGGTATTTCAACTGAAGCAGTTAAAGAGAAGATTAAGGCACATTTGAAGTAGAAAGATTAAACTTTCAAATTGAAAAGGGCGTGATGGGGAATTCCTTCACGCCCTATTTTTAAACAGGGTTATTTAAGAACTTAAACAATCGAGTCATCTAAATTCGGCGCTAACCAACGCTTCGCTTCATCCAGTGTCCAACCTTTACGTTTTGCATAATCTTCAAGTTGGTCTTGAGAAATTTTACCCACGTTAAAGTATTCACTTTGAGGATGAGAATAATAGAAACCGCTTACCGAAGATGGCGGCATCATTGCAAAGTGCTCAGTCAGTTTAGTACCGATTTTGTCGGTAGAGCCTAACCAGTCAAATAACACTGCTTTTTCAGAGTGCTCAGGGCAAGCAGGATAACCTGGTGCAGGGCGAATACCGACGTATTTCTCTTTAATCAGTTCTTCATTGCTGAGCTGCTCATCAGCTTTATAGCCCCAGAACTCTTTACGAATACGTTCATGTAAGTGTTCGGCAAAAGCTTCGGCAAAACGGTCAGCTAATGACTGCACTAAAATTGCAGAGTAGTCATCACCTTTGGCTTTGTATTCATTTGCCAGTTCTTCTGCACCAAAAATAGATACAGTGAATCCGCCCAAGTAGTCTTGCTGCTCGCGATCAGCTCGAATGTAATCTGCCAAGGATAAATTTGGTTTGCCTGTCACCTTGTCAGATTGCTGGCGTAAGTGCTCAAAAGTATGCGTAACATTTTGACCAGCTTCATCAAATACGCTGACGGTATCTGCATCTGTACGCTGAGCAGGGAACATACCAAATACAGCACGAGCATCAAAACGGTTGTTGTCGATAATATCTTTCAACATTGCTTGTGCTTGGTTGTACAGGTCAGTTGCTGCTTCGCCGACCACTTCATCTTCTAAAATTTTCGGGAATTTGCCAGTTAAACTCCAAGAAATAAAGAATGGCGTCCAGTCAAAATAATCCACGAGTGTAGCAAGCGGATAATTCTTTAAAACTTGTGTTCCCAAAAGATTTGGTTTTGGTGGCACGTAGCTTTCATCAATTTTAAAACCATTTTCAACCGACTCTTTATAAGTCAGTTTGGCCGCTTTTGGTTGTTTGTTGGCTAAACGCTCACGAATTTTGGCATATTCAGCACGATGCTCTTCAATAAATGCACCACGCATTTCTTTCGAAAGCAAGGTTGTCGCTACACCAACAGCACGTGAAGCATCGGCAACATAAATTACTGCATCGTTTTGATACTGAGGGTCAATTTTTACTGCTGTGTGGGCTTTAGAAGTGGTTGCACCACCAATCAATAAAGGAATGTTAAAGCCTTTACGCTGCATTTCTTTAGCAACAAATACCATTTCATCTAAAGATGGGGTGATCAGACCAGACAATCCGATGATGTCACATTTTTCATCAATCGCAGTTTGCAAGATTTTCTCGCAAGGGACCATTACGCCAAGGTCAACAATGTCATAGCCATTACAGCCAAGTACTACGCCTACAATATTTTTACCAATATCGTGTACGTCACCTTTAACCGTTGCCATTAGGACTTTACCTTTAGACTGTCCTTCGGTCTTTTCAGCTTCGATGTACGGGTTGAGCCATGCCACTGCTTGTTTCATGACACGGGCAGATTTTACAACTTGTGGCAAGAACATTTTGCCTGAACCGAATAAGTCACCGACGACGTTCATGCCGTCCATTAGTGGTCCTTCAATCACATCTAAAGGACGTTTTGATTTTAAGCGGGCTTCTTCGGTGTCTTGGTCAATATAAGTCGTAATACCTTTAACCAAGGCATATTCAAGACGTTTTTCAACTGATTCATTGCGCCATTCAAGGTTCTCGGCTTCTTTTGTTGCACCACCTTGTCCACGGTATTTTTCTGCAACTTCAAGTAATTTTTCAGTCGCAGCCTGACCAGACTCACCTTGATTCTGATTTAAAATGACATCTTCAACTGCTTCTTTTAACTCGGTAGGAATATCATCATAAATAGCCATTTGACCTGCGTTCACAATACCCATGGTCATGCCTTGTTTGATGGCATGGTACAAGAATACAGAGTGAATGGCTTCACGAACTGGTTCATTACCACGGAATGAGAACGAAACGTTAGACACACCACCAGAAATCATGGCGTGCGGTAAGTTTTGTTTAATCCAGCCCGTCGCTTCAATAAAATCGACTGCGTAGTTGTTGTGTTCTTCAATACCAGTCGCAACTGCAAACACGTTCGGGTCAAAAATAATATCTTCAGCAGGGAAGCCTACTTCGTTTACTAAAATGTCGTAAGAGCGCTTACAGATTTCACGTTTACGTTCAGCAGTGTCGGCCTGACCTACTTCGTCAAATGCCATCACAATAATTGCAGCACCGTATTGACGGCAGAGGCGGGCTTTTTCGACGAACTCGTCATAACCTTCTTTTAAGGAAATTGAGTTAACAACCGGTTTACCTTGTACGCATTTTAAGCCAGCTTCAATGATTTCCCATTTCGATGAGTCAATCATGATCGGCACACGTGAAATGTCAGGTTCGGATGCTACAAGGTTTAAGAAATGCACCATCGCATTTTGCGAATCGAGCATCCCTTCATCCATGTTAATGTCAATAATCTGTGCGCCAGCTTCGACTTGTTGCTGTGCAACTTCTAAAGCTTCTGCAAAGTTCTCTTCACGAATGAGACGTAAGAATTTTTTAGAACCGGTAACGTTAGTACGTTCACCAACGTTTACAAACAATGAATCATCATAAATATTAAATGGTTCTAAACCACTTAAGCGGCAAGCAGGTACCGTTTCAGGCACTTGGCGAGGCGCAATGTCTTTTACTGCATTGGCAATAGCTCGAATATGGTCTGGTGTCGTACCACAGCAACCACCAGTAATGTTAATCAAACCGCTTTCAGCAAACTCTTTTAAGAAAGCTGCAGTTTGCTCTGGAGTTTCGTCATATTCACCAAATGCGTTTGGTAAGCCTGCATTTGGGTGCGCTGAAACAAAGGTATCTGCGACATCGGAAATAGTTTTTACGTGAGGGCGCATGGCATCTGCACCAAGGGCACAGTTAAAACCGATTGAAAGCAAATCGCCATGACGAACCGAATTCCAGAAAGCTTCCGCTGTCTGACCTGTTAAAGTACGGCCTGATGCATCGGTAATGGTCCCTGAAATCATAATTGGTAATTCGCGACCAATTTGTTTGAATACTTCTTTGACTGCAAAAATCGCTGCTTTACAGTTTAAAGTATCAAATACGGTTTCAATCAGAATGATGTCTGCACCACCTTCAATTAGTGCATGAGTCGCTTCAATATAATTTTCTTTTAGTTCATCAAAGCTAATGTTACGAAAAGCAGGGTTGTTCACATCTGGAGAGATTGAACATGTACGAGATGTTGGCCCCAGTACACCTGCCACAAAACGAGGCTTGTCTGGCGTTGAATACTTTTCGCAAGCTGCTTTAGCTAAACGTGCTGCTTCACGGTTAATCTCTGGAACAAGATCTTCCATGTGATAGTCAGACATTGAAACACGTGTGCCGTTAAAGCTGTTGGTTTCAATAATATCTGCACCAGCATCGAGGTAGGCTTCATGAATACCTTGAATGATTTGAGGCTGTGTTAGAACCAAAAGGTCATTGTTACCTTTTAAGTCATGTGCCCAATCAGCAAAACGCTCACCACGATAGTCAGCTTCTTCCAATTTATGGCGCTGGATCATGGTTCCCATTGCACCATCAATAATCAGAATGCGTTTAGCAAGAAGCGCTTTTAGGGTGGCAAGCGTAGACATAGAAAACCCCGATCTTTATATGAATTTAAAAATGCGGCGCTATTGTAACAGAATAGCAGCACAAATGATGATCTACGAAGGTCAGGTGTAGCTGACTAAAAAGTTAAAAAAAGAGATCGCTTTATGTCAAAAACAAAAGAATTTTCATGAAATATTCATCAAATGATCATGATATTGAAATATTTCATGCTCAATATGCTGAAATATTACAGTTGATTTGTATGAAAAATAGACATATGGGTCATTTTATTTATTTTTTTGCTGTAAAAATAAGCACAAAAGGAGCTCATAATTAATGGTTTAAATTATTGTATTTTAAGAAAAAAATAAAAACAGTCGGGGAAAGGTGCATCAAATGAGGTCAAAATATAAAAAATTGACTTCATCAGGCGCCTCTTTGTCATATAATTGTCATAATTTAATTTAAGAATACAGAGGATTTTATTATCCTCTTACCGTCTGCATGAATTCTAATCTACCCCCTGTTTCGGATTCAAAACTTGCGGCAAACCTGCAAGCAAAATCGACGAATGTACATGTCCCGACACCTAAGTTTTTTATGCCGGTGTTTCTGACGATTATTATTGCAACACTTATTTATATTGGGTTTCAGGTCAGTGCTGATTTAGCACATGTTCCACCTTTAAGCCTTTATTCAGTTATTCTTTTATCTACTGCACTCTTGATTGCACTAGGCTTTGAATTTGTAAACGGTTTCCATGACACTGCTAATGCAGTTGCAACGGTTATTTATACAAATGCTTTGCCTGCACCGGTTGCAGTCATGTGGGCAGGTTTTTGTAATTTCCTTGGGGTAATGGTCGCAAGTGGTGCTGTTGCGTATGGCATTATTGCATTGCTTCCAGTTGAACTTATTATGAACATGGGCAGTGGTGCTGGCTTTGCAATGGTTTTTGCATTGTTGATCGCTGCAATTCTTTGGAATCTTGGTACTTGGTTCTTGGGAATTCCTGCTTCTAGCTCTCATACCTTGATTGGTTCAATCTTAGGTGTGGGTATTATGAATCATCTGTTGAGTGCATCGACTGGCGTAACGACCAGTGGTGTTGATATGGATCAGGTGATTAAAGTAGGTAAGGCATTATTATTTTCTCCTTTAATTGGTTTTGCTTTTGCGGCAATTGTATTCTTGTTAGTTAAAACTATTTTCAAACGCCAATTAGAATTATTCCAGCCACCTGAAGGGAATAAACCACCACCAGCAATCATTCGTGCAATTCTTATCTTTACCTGTACAGGTGTGAGTTTTGCACATGGTTCTAATGATGGCCAAAAAGGTATGGGTCTTATCATGCTTATTTTGGTTGGTTTAGTGCCATTAGCTTATTCATTAAATAAAAACCTCGATACACAGCAGGTTCAATCATTCCACCAGCTTTCTTCTCAAACTGCGGTTTTGTTAAACCAAAATCAACCAGAATTGACTGACGAAAAAGCACGTGCGGTTTTAACTAAATACATTCAAACCAAGCAACAAACGCCTGAAGTTGTGCCTGCATTGGCAAGCATGACTGACCATTTGGGTGAGCGTGTTTCTAGCTATAGCAACTTAAAAGATATTCCAGAAGCTGCAATTAGCGAAATCCGTAATGACATGTATTTGAGCACAACGACGTTTAAGCGTTTGGATAAGGCAGATGCTTTACCAAAAATGGATGACTCACAGAAAAAGCTTGTGAAAGATTATCGTAGTAGCTTGGATTCATTCTTACAATACATTCCAAACTGGGTGAAAGTGGCAGTCGCATTAGCGCTTGGACTTGGTACTATGGTTGGCTGGAAACGTATTGTGGTAACTGTCGGTGAGCGTATTGGTAAGCATCACATGACTTATGGTCAAGGGATGTCTGCTGAACTTGTTGCAATGAGTACAATTGCTGCAGCAGATGGTTTAGGTATGCCGGTTTCAACAACACACGTTTTAAACAGTGCTGTTGCAGGTACTATGGTTGCCAATAAATCAGGCCTGAATTTCAATACTGTAAAAACAATTCTCTCTGCATGGGTATTTACCCTTCCTGCAACCATCTGTTTGTCTGGTGGTCTATACTGGTTGTTCTTACAGTTTGTATAAGCTGTCTGTTTGAATAAAAAAAGCCACTAGCATGAGTGGCTTTTTTTATTGCTATATTTCAAAAAAAATCTTTTTTTAGGGTAAATTCTCTAACAAGTTAATGGCTATCTCGAACGCCTGTATTAAACACTTTAGCTTAAAATTTTTATGAAAGGATATAAGATGAAAACGGTTCAACTCGACCAATTAAAACAACAATTTCCACTCATTCAAACATTACAAGACTATCAAGAAACATTTTGGTTTAATCCTCACCGTTATCCTTTAAACGAAGCACTAGCGAAAGTGGGTCTTACAGAACAGGATGTAAAAGAAGCAGAAGCAAGGCTAGCGCGTTTCGCACCTTATTTGGCAAAAGTCTTCCCTGAAACTCAAGCCCAGCATGGAAAAATTGAATCAGCGCTAGTAGAAATTACGGAGATGCAACAAGGTCTATCGCTACAAAAGCATAAGACACTTACAGGGAAACTTTGGCTGAAAAAAGATAGCCATTTACCTATTTCGGGTTCAATCAAGGCACGTGGTGGTATTTATGAAGTATTGGCCCATGCTGAAAAATTAGCCATTGAGGCAGGGCTTCTCAAGCTAGAAGATGATTACAGTAAATTAGACCAAGACTCATTTCGAACATTTTTTTCCAAATATCAAATTGCGGTAGGTTCTACTGGTAACCTTGGTTTATCAATCGGTATTATGAGCGCGAAGCTTGGGTTTAGAGTGTCGGTACACATGTCTGCCGATGCAAGGCAATGGAAGAAAGATAAGCTACGTTCACTTGGAGTAAATGTGGTGGAATATGCCAGTGATTACGGAGTTGCTGTAGAAGAAGGGCGTAAGGCAGCCGAACAGGACCCATTTTGTTTTTTTATTGATGATGAGAATTCGACTACTTTATTTTTAGGTTATGCAGTTGCAGGTTTGCGTTTAAAACAACAGTTTGAACAAAAGCAAATTAAAGTCGATGCAGATCATCCTTTATTTGTATATTTGCCATGCGGAGTAGGGGGCGGACCTGGTGGGGTGAGCTTTGGGTTAAAACTCGCTTTTGGTGAGCATGTACATTGTATATTCGCAGAACCGACTCACTCTCCATGTATGTTACTTGGCATTTATACAGGCCTGCATGATCAGATTTCAGTAAATGACATTGGTTTAGATAACATCACTGCGGCAGATGGATTAGCTGTTGGCCGTGCTTCTGGTTTTGTCGGACGTGCTATGCAGCAGTTAATTGACGGTTACTACACCATTCATGATGAATGTTTATATGAACTCATTGCGCTTTTAAATCAAACTGAGAATATTCAAGTTGAACCCTCGGCGGCGGCGGGCATGATGGGGCCATATTATGTGCAAACTACTCCTGATTATTTGGCTTTGCATCAATTGTCAGCTGAAAAGTTACAGCATGCGACACATGTGGTATGGGCGACAGGAGGAGGAATGGTTCCACCTGATGAAATGCAAAAGTATTTAACGTATAGCCAAAACAATTAATTGCACAAAAAAGCCCAATTCTAAAATTGGGCTTTCAACGTTATTATTTTTTATAAAATTTCCTAAATGGAAGTTTCTCGGCTGCAAAGCCATAGATGGCTGCAAAAGGAAGAGCTGTACGCGCCAAATAAGCCACACGCCATAAACCGCCATGGTTAGCACCCTCCATCATCAACTCTAGAGGGTGATCGAGTACGGTTTCAGGGTTTGCGACAGAAGAATCATTTCTTAAGTCATGAATCCATAACGCCGCCATAATCGCATTCGTGGTTTCTGGACTAAATGCTTCTACATCAAAAAGTTCTGCGCCATTAAAAGCAGCTTTAAGGAGTGGATTCTTTGTGACCGAATGAGTTGTGGTAGATGGTGCAATATTAATACTTACACGTTGACCTTGATGACGGGCAAGTGTCGCACGCCATTGTTGAATACGTTTTGCCAAAGCGTAGTTTGGCCCTTGTTCAACTACCAAACAGTCTGCAATACCATAAGTTTTGCCATTTTCGCTAGTAATCAAATCTTGATAAGGTGCTTGAAAAAAACGTTTGAGTGAGAGTGTAGAAACACCTTTCACAGCCATTTTTTGTAGTTGTGAACGAGATTTAAATTTCTCTTGAGCAGCTTCTGCAACTTCTTTTGGTACTGCATAAACATCGGTTGGTGTGCACATAAACATTAAGCTGGTATCAGGTTTATGTTCACTCACATATTGCATAATACTGTCCATTGCCATAGAAACACGGACATGTTTTTCTCCGTCTAAATAAGCAATAGCAGCCAAGTCTAATTTTTGAGGAAATTGAACTAACCATTGGGCAATTTCTGGTATTTGCGTTAATAAATTGGCACCCAATTTATCTCTCAATGCTGAAGCTTTTGCCGAAGAGTCAATTTTTTCAATACTTGGTGCAATAAGCGTTGCGTTTCCTTGCTGGATTGTATTTAGAATTTTCCCCCATACTCGTGGGTTTGGTAAATCTATTGCAACAATATTCGCTTTCCATCTTGCTAGCCAAGGTAATGGTCCTGCTTCTGAGGCTGCACCAAATAACACCATCGTACGGTCAGATAAATCAAACCATTCAGGATGAGCAGCAGCTTCACGTAAAGCCTTAGCATGGCTTGGTTCAATAATACCTGCATTTTCCCATTTTTGAATTTGGTCAAGTAAGCTTTGCCCGCTCAGTTTTTGGCCTTTATATGGAACATACCATTCTGGTGCAGCTTCACTTTCGCCTTTAAATTTTACTGTATTTAAAGGTGTAGAAGTGGGGATGTGTAGAGCATCTTTTAAAAGATAGTGTTTACCATCGCGGTAATAATCAAAAAGATGATGAGCCTTATGCAATCCCTGTTTTGCAATGGTAATTGGATTATTGCTGTTAGTAATTCCGTGCTTAACAAGTGCCTTAAAGTAAATAGGATAATTTTTTCGCCAATTTTTTTCAGCCAAAATCTGTTGAGCAGTTTTATTATCTACAATAGATAAAGCTTCTGACAAAATCTCTTGGCCTGTAAGAGACGTGCTTTGCTTTTTGATCGAGGCGTGAATCGGAAATTGTAGACCTTCGGCTGAACTCTGGCTGGACATAAAATATCTCGCTTGTACGATAAGGTTAATATACAGGTGTATACATTATCTATGCCAACGAAAAGAAACGTGTGGCAATAACTGCCAAAATAAAATTCAATATTTTTGTGATGAATATAAGATGAGTCATTTTTTATGATAATTACATCGCATTTTACCTTCATTTTTTTTCACATTTTTAGAACATTTTTATAGACTTACGTTACATAAATAGTTATTTTGTATAGAGCGAATTCATCAGGTTTGACCTGAAGGTAAAATGATCAAAATGTATCAATAAAAAGATACAACGATGAGTAAAAACTAGACTTTTTTATTAAATGATCAGCAAAGTCAAACGAAATAAGAAAGAATTGGGGTGAAACTAGATAGAAGACAACGTAAGATTGTCTTTTAAAAATCTTGGGGATATGGTGATTTTTTACACCATAATTTTCTAGTTTCATCCCATCTAATTTTGGGCTGGAACCCTCCATTTCGGTATTCAGTTCATCATTTAATAGAAGTCTCTATCTAATGACTTTAAAAGAGTACTTCTAACAACGTCCTTTTTTCGCCTGTCCAGGTGGGCAAAAACCTCCTGGGTGTCCGTAATACGGAGAGTCAGGATCAATCACAATACTACCCTCAGGTGTATGTACTGCACAGGCTGATAATGACATTGTGAAAATTGCTGCGGCACAAAGAAGTAAAGTTTTCATGTTGTTCTCGCTTTTTTATCATTCTCCCTTTTACTATAGAAATGTTTTGATTACATTTCGATCAGTTTTTGGTTAAAAAATATCTTTTAGCAGCTAAATTAAGAAGAAATTAAGGAGAGCGTAAAATCGTTCTAAAACCCACATGGGTAGCGGCTAAATCAAAATCTTGGGGATAGCGGCTACTATTACGATAACGTGAGCAGTAATTTTCAGCACATAAAAACGATCCACCTTTAATCACATATTGAGTACTGCTCATTTCTTGTTGTCTTAAAGCAGAATAATTACCCATGTGCTGGTCGTGCGCACCTTGATAAGGAGAAGATGTCCATTCCCAAACATTTCCAATCATATCGAATAGTTTAAAACCGTTAGGTTTAAAACATCCGACAGGCGCAATACCAGTAAAATGATCTTGGTTCAGATTTTCAAAAGGAAATGCACCTTGCCAGTAATTCGCTTGTGGATGCTGGTGTTCATCGGTAGGTGCTTGATGTAAAGGAGTATCAGTTGGTGAGTTTGCTTTAGCGGCATATTCCCATTCAAGTTCTGTGGGTAAGTCCCGTCCTAGCCACACTGCATAATGTTCAGCATCATTTTTACTCACATACCTTACAGGCTCATTAGGATTGGCTACAGCACCATTTTTGCCGTTTGGTGTTCTCCATGTATATCCTGTCTTAAGTTGCCACCATTGCTGAGGATGATGTGGGTCTGGAGAAAAAACAGCAGCTTGTTTTTGTTTTTCAGCATCGGTGATATAACCAGTTGCCTTTACAAAACTCGCGAACTGAGCAACGGTGACTTCAGTTTGATCAATCCAGAAACCTTTAACTTCCCGTTGTTTTTTTCCAAAGTTAAGTTCATCTGGATAAGCTTTTTCAGAACCAAAATTAAAATGCCCATCTGGAATGAATACCATGCCTGCGGTCGTATTTTTAAGCCAGCCTGTAGGAAGTCCGGTATAGCTCTTACACTGTTCGATAGAACCCAAAGCAGCCGATTGAATGGCTTGCTTTGGTAAAACCGTTTTAGTGTCAGCGTTATGTTCAGACTTGCTACAGCCTGTGATGAACAACAGGCTGATTGTAGTACTTAAAACCAGTTTCAATTTCATTTGGCGTTATATTCCTGTACGCCATTTTGTTCAGTGTATTTTTGATAAACCGCTAATAGCTCTTGAACTTTTGCAGGGTAAAGCTGCGCGACATTGTGATTTTCTCCACGATCAGTGGCAATGTTATAGAGCTCCCAAGAACCTGTTCCTAATTCAGGGCGACCTTGAAGTGCGATTTTCCATTCACCCTGTTTTGCATATTTACTACCATGCAATTCATCGGCAAAACTGAAAGTGGCAGGGCGTATCGTTTGTGATTTATTTTCAAGTACAGACTTCCAAGAATAACCGCTTGGCGTATTAATGGTTCGGCCTTTATATTGCCCTTGAGGTACTGGAATATGAGCATAATCTAATAACGTTGGAAAAACGTCGAGTACCGATGCAAAGCTATGATTGGTTTCTTCAGCTTTCTTTTGATTTGGTAATTTCACAATAGCAGGAGCGGTAGTTGCACCTTCACCAGCTGTATCTTTCCATAAGTGGAAAGGTGCTGCACTGACCTCGGCCCAACGTGGACCAATGTAATGATAAGAAGTAGGGGTACCTACATTTGCTACAGAATTATCAAAGCCTGATTCACTGCCATAGCTTCCGCGAACAAAACCTTCTGCGCCATTATCAGAAACAAAGAAAATTAAAGTGTTGTCATAAAGATTATTTTGTTTGAGATATTGAATAATTCGGCCTACATTGGCATCGAGATTTTCTACCATGCCTGCGTAGATTTCCATTTTGCGAGCTTCAAGCGCTTTTTGTTCAGCTGTTAACTCATTCCACTTGCCATATTTTTGTGGTGCATTTTGAGTTGCAATTGGCTCGGCAGCCTCAAAATTTACTGGAATAATTCCAAGTTGCTTTTGGCGTGCAATACGGGCATTACGGATAGCATCGTAACCAACGTCATAAACGCCACGATATTTTTCACGGTATTCTGCTGGAGCCTGTATAGGCCAGTGGGGGGCTGTATAGGCTGCATAGGCAAAAAATGGTTTGCCACTATTTTTACCTGACTCTAAATAGCTAAGTAATTTGTCGGTAAAATAATTGGTCGAGAAAAAGTCATCAGGCAATGCTGAAATAGGAATAATTTGCCCATCTTCGGTATAGGTTGAATTTCGCTTAAACGTACTTGGAGCTTGTTTAAAGTGGTGGTCTAAACCTTGTAATAAGGTAAATGAATGATCAAAACCTTTAGCATGTGCATTGGTTTCAGGTGTTAATCCCAAATGCCATTTACCGCTAATATAAGTTCGATAACCATTATCTTTGAGCACCTGAGCAATCGATAGTGAGCGTTCATTTAAATAGCCTTCGTAGCCAGGCTGTCCTTTTAAATGATCAGGGGTAAGCTCTGCCATAGCACCTATGCCTGCCAAGTGATGATCAGTACCAGAAATGAGTTGTGAACGAGTAGGCGAGCATGTAGGTGCAGTGTGATAGTCAGTTAAAATTCGACCTTCTTGCGCTAAACTATCAATGTTCGGGGTATGAATTTCACCACCAAAAGCTCCTAAATCTGAATAGCCTAAGTCATCGGCCATAATGAATAAAATATTCGGCTGCTTTGGTGTACTTACCGCAGTTTCTTGTGAATCATTATCGTTACATCCAGCTAAAGATAAGCTAAATAAAGCAATGGAAAGACTAGATAAAAGAGCTTTGTACTTCATTGTATCATCTGAATTATTAAAAGAATTGTGCTTGAGTTTAATCAGATGGTTTTTGCAATCAAAACAAGGAATTGATCAAAGAAAATCAGAAAAATATCTGAGAATTTATCTTGATAAATAAATGAGAAAAAAAGAAAAGCCCATATTGGGCTTTTCTCAAAAATATGGATTTAAAAAGGTAGGCGAGTAAGTTGATCTAAGAAATGAGGAATCACTCTTGGCTCAATCAAAATCGTTACAATTACGCCGTAAGCCGCACCCCATAAATGGGCACTATGATTAATATGCGTATTGCCACGTTTACCTGCCCAAATACTATAAGCAACATAGAGAACTGCAAAAATAATAGCTGGCACAGGGATGAAAAATACAAAAATCAGCTTCCACGGCTGAAATAGAATATAGGCAAACAGAACAGCAGATACGGCTCCTGAAGCACCTAGACTTGCCCAGTTTGCATCATTTTTATGTTGTAGGTAGCTTGGCAAGATCGCAAAAATTAATCCGCCTAAATAGAACAGCACAAAACCCATGTCATAAAAATATTGGCGATAAAAACTTTCGATGATGCTGCCAAAGAAAAACAGGGTAATCATATTAAAGAGCAAATGAGTACCATCTGCATGGATAAAACCATGAGTAATGAATCGATCAAATTGTCCACGTTGCATTGCAGGCGGCCAGAAGATCAGACGGTTCATGACATTTTGATTGCTAAAAGCAAGTAAAGACACAATGACCGTAATAATAATAAGAGTAATGGTGTGATTAAACGGCAAATGCAACATAAGAAATATTTAAAAATGATCAATACTGATGGCAATAATGCCATTAAAAACACAACTTGAAACCCTGTTGTGTATAAATCCGACAAATTTAGTTGATTTTTTTTAAATCCACCTCATCTTCGGTTAATATAAAGGCATCAGCTTGAGGAATATTGTTATGTCGACTGAGAACACCAACACTGCTGTTGCAGAAGAAATTCCGAACCTTTTGATTACACCATCTGCACAAGAGTATTTGCACGAATTATTGGCGAAGCAAAATACTCCGGGAATTGGCGTTCGAATTTTTGTTGAACATCCGGGTACACCACGTGCAGAGTGCTGTATGGCATATAGTGCACCAGAAGAAGTGGTGCCAACGGATTATAAACAGGACTATCCTGATTTCCCTGCATATATTGATGCGCCGTCTATCCCTTATCTTTTAGACGCTGTTATTGACTACAACAAAGATCGTTTTGGTGGTCAGTTAACTTTCCGTGCACCAAACTCTAAAGTGCCGCGCGTAGGGCCAGATGCATCAATTGAAGAGCGTATTACCTATGTACTTCAAGCAGAAATTAACCCGGGTCTTGCAGGACACGGCGGTAACTGTAGCTTAGTTGAAGTGCAAGATGACCCTGAACACGGGCTTACTGCTGTATTGAAATTTGGTGGCGGTTGCCAAGGTTGTTCAGCAATTGATGTGACTTTAAAACAAGGTGTTGAAACAACCTTGAAAGAACACATTCCTGAACTACAACGTGTGGTTGACCAAACAGACCATACACAAGCAGAAGGTGCTTATTTCAAATAATTAAATTATTTGAAAAGTGAAATAAAAAAGCCTCGGGATGAGGTTTTTTTATTTTTTATAATTGAAAATAATTATCAATATTATTTATTTTTTTATTTAAATTTGTTACATTTGTTTAAGTAAAACTTAATATTTATTCATAATTTAATCTGTTGGAGCAGGATATGACTAAGCGTATTTTCCAATCTGTACTATCAATTTCGGTACTTACAGGAATGTTTCCTGCGGCTTATGCCGCTGAAAGTGAAAATATTTTAGTTGATTCTTCCATAAAAAATAAAAAAGATAGTGAAGTTACACAATTAGAAAAAATAGTCGTTACAGCAAGTGGCTTTGAACAAAATATAAAAAAAGCAGCAGCTTCGATTTCTGTTCTGACACAAGAGGAAATTAATAAAAAAGCATATCGAGATGTAACGGATGCACTTAAAGATGTACCGGGGGTGGTCGTTACAGGTGGCGGGAGCTCATCAGATATTAGTATTCGTGGAATGGGGAGCGCCTATACCGTTATTATGGTCGATGGTAAGAAAGTAAATACACGTTCTGTGCGGCCAAATAGTGATAATTCAGGTATTGAACAAGGTTGGTTGCCAGGAATCGAAAGTATCGAACGTATTGAAGTTATTCGTGGTCCAATGTCTGGCTTATATGGTTCAGATGCCATGGGTGGTGTGATTAATATCATTACTAAAAAAGTCGCAGATGTTTGGAACAGTTCTGTTAAGTTAGATACAACAATTCAGGAAAATAATAAATCTGGAAACCTTTACCAAGCTAATACTTATGTATCGGGACCATTAATTAAGAATTTACTTGGTTTAAAAGCTAATGGTACATTTTCACAAAGAGATGAAGATGAAATTATTGGAGGGTATAACAAACAAAAAATTCGAGCAGGAGGGGCTACTTTAAGCTTAACTCCTAATGATCAGCATACCATTGAGCTTGAATACCAGCGTTCTATTCAAAATCGTAATGCTACAGTTGGGAAAACAGTTTCACCTATTCAAACTGGTCGTAATCCACCAGCAGATTCATTAACAGACTATTACCGTACAGAATATAGTTTAACGCACCGTGGTGACATTGGTCCTGTGAAGACTCATTCTTATATTCAACGCGAAGAAAATAAGAACCCGTCTAGAAATATGGAAGCTGTAAATACTACATTTAATACGCTTAACCAAATCACATTAGCAAATCATGCGCTTAGTGTTGGGGGCAGCTATTTAAAAGAAGAATTGGATGATTTAGGTAACCAGTTAAAAGTGGGCGGGTCACAACCTGTTTCTAATTTAGATCGTTATAGCTGGGCATTATTTGCAGAAGATGCATGGAATATTACAGATCCTTTTACATTAACAATGTCACTGCGTATGGATCAGGATGAAAAATTTGGAGATCATTTCAGTCCTAAAGTATATGGTGTATGGACTTTAAATGATAATTGGATTATAAAAGGCGGCGTATCAACAGGCTATAAGACACCTGCACTACGAGCGACAGTAGCAGAATGGGGGCAAACTACGGGCGGAGGACGTTCGGCAGGGGTAATTGTTGGTAATCCAAATTTAAAACCAGAAAAAAGTACGAACTATGAGCTGTCATTTTCTTGGGATAATCTTGATAACCTCAATGCCGGTCTAACGATTTTTAATAGCGAATTTAAAGATAAAATTACAGAAGTTAGAACATGCTCGGGAGATGCGGGTACTTATAATTGTGATTGGTTGGGTACTAAATTTGATTTTGTCAGTCAACGAACAAATGTAGATAAAGCCAATATGAGAGGGATTGAAGCGACGTTTGGTTGGCTCATTTCACCTGACTTAAAATTGAATGCCAATTATACCTATACCGATACAGAGCAAAAGAGTGGGGAGTTTAAAGGCCAGCCTTTAAATGAAATGCCGGAACACATGTTTAATACTACTTTAGATTGGCAAGTGAATGATTTGGTGGGTATGTGGAGCCGTTTGAATTTCCGTAGCAAAACTTCTGAATATTTAAGCCGAACCTCAATGGCTGAAGGAAAGCCTGCTTATGGACTGGTTGATGTTGGTATGAACTATAAACCGACGGATAAAATCCAAGTTGCAGCAGGTATCTATAACTTATTTGATAAAGATGTTGATGTAGCAACCTACAATTATGTTTTAGACGGACGCCGTTATAATTTAGGAATCATTTATAATTTCTAAATATTTGAATAATAAAGGCGCTTTAAGCGCCTTTATTATTTAAAATCTCTAATGCTTTTTCAGAATAATAAAACTTCTCTAAGTATACACGGGCACGATGTCTTAAATGTCCTGTTGTGACTAATTGTTGTAGTACGGGTACAAGCAATTCGGTGAGTTCATGCTTCACTAAATTTTCGTCAATATTAAGATCACGGAGCAATAAATCAAAATTACGTTCCTGATTTCGTACATACCAAGTATAGATACCATCATGTACTTGCTGTTTTAGATAATCAGTTTGACGAATGTGGTCCCAGATTTCATGTCCTAGGCCAACGGTTTTTGTTAAATCTTGAACTTCTATATAGTTTTTTAAAACAGAAAGTGGCGAGGTTTTAACTTTATGCCAAACATTTGCCTGAAAATGGTAGAGCTTATCATTGTCAAAATGTTGGTTTAAAACACGCTCACTCATCTGGCTGAGTTTTAAAATATTCTTTTGCAAGTAATGGTTAATGGTATCGTCAAGATTAGAGTCGGTTACTGTTTCTAATACAGATTTGCCCATCTTCATAAAACGACCTACACTGGGTACGCGTTTTGACATAGATTCATCTAAATAATCATGCATTGTTTGCTGAATCAATTGAGTCAACAGTGCAGAAAAGGCAGGGTTATTCACAATTGTTTTAATGAGTTTTTTACGGTGCTCTTCTTTACTTGCTACGTATTGTGCAATTCGATCAATGGTTAAAACAGGAATAACGTCTTCAACAGTTGCGGTGTCATTTGTAGGATGAATCAGTGCAAAGCGGATATGCTCAGCAATCTGTTCAATCAGAAAATTCGAAGCGGGTGTGTCTAAAATCTGCTTTTGAATGAGCTGTTGAACCTGTTCAAACGTCCACAGGTGTTGTAATTGTCGACTCCCCAGCCAATGATAAAACTGCTCAAACTCTTGTTGGATCACCTGAGTCTGAGCAAATTGCTCATCTAAAAAATCTAGATGAGCTTCAATAAGTTTTTCAATCATGGGTTGGGTAGACATAAGGTCTCACAAGTCGGAAGTTTTATTTAAGGTGTTGTCGTTTTTGACGACTGGTTTGTTTCTACTTTCAGTAAAAACGGTACGTATTGTTGGATAACCAACTGTTCAGCTTCCAAAATTGGCATATGGCCTACGTTTTCTAAGATAACTGGAGGCTGGGCATTTTTTAAAAGCCGTTTTAGCTCGTTTGCTACTTCTACATTAATAATTTTATCCTGTTTACCCCATAAAATGAGTGTAGGGGCGTCAATCGTTTTAGTAAGTACAGCAAATGAATCTGGGGTATAGACTTTATTGAGTGCAATCAGTTGATCCACCAGTTTCTGGGTTTGAGGTGCCTGATTAATCATCAGTTTTTCTTGAGCTTGCAGGAACTCTTTAGGAATAAACGGAGGATTAAACATGGTTTGTTTTAATAAATAATTAAAATCACCTTTTTTAGAGACTAAAAGTTGTTTTAGATAGGTTGGATCTTTTAGATAAATTGTGTTGGCAGAACGGAAAATACCACCGCTATCGACTAAAAATAGACTTTTGGTTTCAAATGGATATTGTCCAGCATAGAGTAGGGCAATAGATCCGCCGAGTGAGTGCCCAGCAATATGAATTGGGCCTTTTAAATTGGCGGCTTCAACAAAGCGACGTAATTTTTCAGCTAAGTTGGGAACCGAATAATCAAAGTCTTGCGAAACGATAGTTTCGCCACTGCCCGGTAAGTCAGGAATAATAACGTGATAATTTGTCGTGAGATAATGGGCAACTCGGTTCCAGTTATCTCGACTGCCCGCTAGGCCATGAATGAGTAGTAAAGTTGGCTTTGTGCTAGAGCCACCTTCACTATATGACCAAGTGATATCGCCCACCTTTAGGCTTTTGCTTTGCAGTCCTGCCCAGTTACGTTCCTGCTGTAATATTGTTTGAAAGCTGACATCAATATTATCGGCTGCCTGCGCTTGAGAAATGCTCATGACTGACAATAAGCTACAAGCCAAAGTCAGTGCAGTAGCAGTTTTTTTCATAGAGGCTTTAATTGATGCGGACAGCCTTGTCATAGATTTCATCCTTGATGCTTAAGCGAGTTTGAAAAATTATTGAAAAACTTTGCCAATGAGTCATTTGCCAAACGTTTGGAATCAAGAAAATTATAGTCAATCTATAAACTAAAGTATGTCTATTTTTTCACTAAACAGTAGGTAATTGTGCGGTGATCTTCCTTATAAAACTAATTAAAGTTTTAAAAAATTTTCCTGAAAAAGGATTTATTTTTTGTCAGTGACATTCAAATTTTGACACATTAAAATGATTTCTAACCTTGAAAAAACAATGGAAATATAAAATGCCTACTGCGCAAGAAGTTTTAGATCGTTTGAAAGCAGGTAATCAACGATTTGTAAATGGAAATACTTCCCTTGCAAAAACCTTATCACATCATGAACGCGCTGAAATGGCAAAGGATCAAAATCCATTTGCAATTGTATTAGGCTGTTCAGATTCTCGTGTACCAGCAGAAATGGTATTCGATCAAGGTCTTGGTGACTTATTCGTAATCCGTGTTGCTGGTAATGTTGTTGCACCTTCACAAGTTGGTAGTGTTGAGTTCGCGGCAGAACGTTATGACTGTCCGGTTGTAGTTGTATTAGGACACAGCCATTGCGGCGCGATTCAAGCGACAATTGATACGTTGATGAACCCTGAGCACCCGCCATCTTCTAACTTAATGTCGATTGTGAACCGTGTTCGTCCATCAGTTGAGATTTTAATGCAGACTGATTTAAAAAATGACTTGAAAAAACTCTCATGTCATGCGGTGCGTTCAAACGTATTTGCTTCGGTAAACCAATTACGTCATGGTTCGGCTGTATTAGAAAATCTAATTGCAAAAGGTGAACTGATTGTCGTTGGTGCTGAATATTCGCTAGAAACTGGTGAAGTTACTTTCTTTGACTTCTGATCATAATAAAAATATTTAAAACTAAAAGGTGCCTATAGGGCACCTTTTATGTATGGGAAAGCTAAATTCAGTAATTTTGATTGTGCTTGGGCATTTGGATGAATCAAGTCATTTTGCATTAGTTGCTTTTGCCCAGCGACGCCATCAAGAAAAAAGGGTAGCAATTTCACCTGATATTTTTGACTTACAGTTTTATAGTTATTTTCGAATGCTTTGCTATAAGCCGTGCCATAATTGGGCGGAATCTTCATACCAAAAAGAATAACTTTTGCTTTTTGCTTCTGGCTTAATTGGACGAGCTGAGACAGATTTTTTTGAATCATTTGTGGTGGTTGACCACGTAAGCCATCATTCCCGCCTAATTCAATAACAACTACCTCGGGTTTATAAGTTTGTAAAAGTTTTGGTAATCGTGCCAAAGCACCGCTAGTGGTTTCCCCACTCACACTTGCATTGACCACTTTATGTTGTTTGGGATACTGTTGGTCTAAACGTTTTTGTAGTAATTGTACCCAACCTTGTTTAGGGTCTATTCCATAACCGGCACTGATACTATCTCCTAAAATTAAAATAGTTTTTGCCGAGACGAACATGGGCAACATGCTCAATGAGATGAGCAAGAGACTTTTAGAACCAAACAAATAAGATTTATACATTTGTGTTTCGACCCGAATACTCAATATATAGGACTGTTCACATCATGCCACAACCTATCATTGCTGCCCATCAAGTTACACAAACTATTCAGATTAACCAAAATCAATTTACGATTTTAAAAAATATTGATTTAGATATTTATGAAGGGGAGCAGGTAGCAATTACAGGACGTTCTGGTTCAGGAAAATCAACTTTACTGGGTATTTTAGCGACTTTAGACCAACCCTCTGAAGGTGAGGTGTGGTTATGTGGTCAGGCGGTTCATAAGTTAACAGAAGAGCAGCGCGCTCAAATTCGAATGCAGCATATTGGTTTTGTATTTCAGTCTTTTCAGCTTTTGCCACAGTTAAGTGCACTTGAAAATGTGATGTTACCGCTTCGGTTACGTAAAGATTTTGATTATAAAACAGCTGAGAAAAAAGCTTTAGATTGGTTGCATCGGGTAGGCTTAAGCCGTCAAGCTGAACAAACGCCTAAGGTCTTATCCGGTGGAGAGCAACAGCGTGTGGCAATTGCTCGGGCTCTCATTGCTGAGCCACAAATTATTTTTGCCGATGAACCGACCGGAAACCTTGATGGTCAAACCGCCCAAGAAATTGAAACTCTTCTTTTTGATTTAAATCGAGAGCTTGGTACCACCCTTATTTTGGTCACACATGATCGTAATTTGGCAGCACTTTGCCAACGACATGTGGAGTTAGATGATGGCCGACTAAAGACGGTACAGGGTGGTTAAACTATGCGTAATCTTCTCAAACCACTTTTTTTACAAAGCTTTCGTACCGGAGGCTTATATTTACTTATTATTGCGCTCTCACTTGCGATCAGTGCAACCACCGCTCTTAAGTTTAGCAATGACCAAGTTAAAAATGCGGTAAGTCTACAAGCAGCGCAAATGTTAGCAGCAGATTTGGTTCTGTCGAATAATGAACCTATAGACGCAAAATGGCAAAAAAGGGCAGATCAGCTTGGCTTAAAGCAGACTAATGTGACCATGTTTAGTTCAATGGCACATACTCAAGATCAGTTTGTCATGGTCAATGTAAAAGCAATAGAACCTGCATTCCCATTAAGAGGAAAGCTTGAGATTGAACCTATAGCGCGTGGTATCCAACCAGGTGAAGTATGGTTGAGTCAAAGGGCAGCCGATTTACTTAAAGTTAAACTAGGCGATATGGTATCTATTGCAGATGCGGCATTTCGCTTTAGTGGCGTGATTGTGCGAGATTCAAATCAAGAACTTGGTTTTTCTGGTTTTTCGCCTACTGTCATTATTCATCAAGCAGATATTGCTAAAACTCATGCAATTCAAACTGGTAGTAGAATCGATTATCGACTGTTAATGTCTGGTCAGCCTGAACAGGTTCAGTCATTTTCAAGGCAATTTAAGCAACAGCATCAACCTGCAAATGAACAGGAAGAAACCATAGGGTTACGTTTACGCGATGCCAGTGAATCAAATAGCAGATTATTACGCCCGTTAGAAAACCTAGATACCTTTTTGCAATTAGCCAATATTTTAACAATTTTATTGTGTGGTATCGCCATTGCTTTAACGAGTCAAAGATATGTTCAGCAAAACCAAGATCACATTGCTTTAATACGTTGTTTAGGTGCGAGTAAGTTTCAAATTTTATGGGCCTATATTGGGTTACTTTGTGTAGTCAGTGCAATTTCGATTGTGATCGGTAGTCTCTTAGGAATAATGATGGGCTATGGCTTGCTTGAGCTCATGCTACAACTGATTCCACAACTAGAGTTAAGTTTCTCTGTGGTTGGTTTTTTACTTGGTCCCTTACCAATTGCCATTTTTACCAGTGTAATTGTGCTACTTGGATTCATTTTGCCAAGTATTTGGGAGTTGTTAAATACTCCTCCTATCCGTGTTATTCGCGAGCAAGCCAAATCTCGAAAATCATTATTCTTTATGTTCTTTGCGGGTATTACCAGTCTTGTTATTTTTAGCTTAGTTTTAAGCGAAAATTTAATGCTCAGCATTTGGGTATTAACAGCGATTATTCTGCTTTGCATTTTACTTTATACCGTCGTCTGGATATTGCTTCGTACTTTAAAAAAGATGAAAACTCGTTTGTCTTTTTATATTCGTTCTCCTTATCAAAGTGCCTTACAAATTACTGCATTGGCTTTAGGGTTAAGTCTTATTACAGTGTTAAGCGTGTTAAGAACAGATTTATTAGAACGCTGGCAACAGCAGTTACCGGAGGGCACACCTAACCAGTTTGTTTATGGCCTACCACCATTTGATTTAAAAGCTTTTGAGCAACAGTTGAAGCAAAATGGTTGGCAAAGCACACCGTTATATCCAAACATTCGTGGGCGGTTACTCGCAAAGAATGATGTTCCTTTTTCAGAAGAAGCTATAAAACAAAATAACGCTCTACGCCGCGAATTAAATTTAACTCAGTCGAGTGCTTTACCAAATGACAATGTCATTACAAAAGGTCAAGCGGAATTTAATGCAGTAGGCCAAGTTTCAGTTGAGAGTAAAACAGCAGAAAGTCTAGGAATCCAGATTGGTGACAGGCTTACTTTTAGTCTGCCAGAAGGTAGCTTGCAAGCTAAAGTTATAAATTTTCGGAGCGTTGAGTGGGAAAGCTTTAGTCCTAATTTTTTCTTTATTTTTTCACCTAAAACTTTAGATGAAAATGCTGGTAGTTACTTGGGTAGTTTTTATGTGCCTAAGCAAGATCAACCTAAAATGATCCATATGATTCAGCAATTCTCCAATACGGTTTTTATTGATGTTGATCGAATTTTAGATGAAGTAAAACGCTTAATGAATGTCTTGGTTAAAATTGTGACTGTGCTTGCAGCGTTAGTTGGCTTTTCTGGAATACTTGTTTTAATTGCTTGTTTAAATCTATTAATGGATGAACGCCGTCGGGAAGTGGCTTTGTTACGTTCATTTGGTTTGTCGAAAAATAAAATGAAGCAAATGCTCAGCCTGGAAATTGGTTTTTTAGGGTTGTTAGCAGGCATTGTTGCCTGCTGTTTTGCCGAGGTAATTAGTGCAATTGCAAGTTATAAAATGAATATGGCTTTACAGTGGCATATTGAAATATGGTTAATTTTACCACTTGCCATGATGTTGCTTTGCGCTCTGATTGGCCGATATAGACTCGGTTATCTTTGTAATTTACCGCCACTACAAAGTTTACGTGAGCTGAACCAAATTTAAGTTAGGGGAGTATTTCTGGGTTCTGAATTAAAACCTCATGCCAAAGTGGAAGTAATGGTGAGTTAAGCTGATTACAGTAAACATAGAAACCGACAGTCATGAAAAGTCCTCCCACTAACCCTAAGAATTTTAGGAGGCTTTTAAATGGAGTGCGGTAGCTTAAATACCAAATGAGTGCGAGTAAGGCACCCATAATCATACCGCCGACATGTGCAGCATTATTAATACCTGTGGCAACCAGACCAAATATAAGGTTAATGGCCATAATCATTAATAATGCTTTTTTATCAAGTATGTAGGCTTGATGTGGCAAGGGTGGAAATAAGGAAAGAACGGTTAACGCTGCACCTAATCCCATCACAGCGCCCGATGCACCTGCACTGACATGAGGAAGTAAGCTCTGATCAAAATGTTGTAGTAATTCATGCCCATTTTGAATGGTCATATAGCTACTGAGAAGGCTACCAAATAAGCCAGCAATTAAATACAGGCATATAAAATAGAAGCGACCAAATAGTGACTCAGCAACATTACCAAAAATATAAAGGGCCCACATGTTAAGCATGAGGTGAACAAGACCAAAATGAAAAAACATGCTGGTAAATAAGCGTTCGGGCTGCCCAGTAAAAGTAAGTGGTGTAAAATCTGCACCCCAATGAATAGCATCTTTCATGGCTGGGTCGCTAATATCGACACCAGTTGCAATTTGCCAAACAAACAAACCTACGTTAATCAAGATCAGTAAGGCGGTCAGCCACCAAGTTTGTACATTGAGTTTACGATTAATGTGCGGAGGCTGATATTGAGTCATGCTATGCTTTTGTTATATATGAACATGCTTAACAGCTTAACATGAAAAAAGTTGAATACAGGAGATCAGGACGAACATGAAAGCTTTTATTGTTCGCGTGTTGTTAATTTTTATTGGGGCAATTCTCCTTATTCAACTTTGGATTTTCTCAAGTTTGGTTTGGTGGCGTACACATGAAGTTGATACCACCATGTTTATGCGAATTGATTATTGGTCAGATCCATCTGAGCCGATCATTCATGAATGGCTTGACTATGATGACATTAGTGACAATTTCAAACATGCAATTTTAGCAGGAGAGGACGCAAAATTTATTCATCATCATGGTTTTGACTGGGATGGTATTCGTTTTGCGCTAGAGCGTAACAATGAGCAAGGAGAGGTTGTTGCTGGTGGTTCTACCGTATCTCAACAACTTGCAAAAAACTTGTTCTTATATAATAAGCGTTCATTTATTCGTAAAGGCCAAGAAACTGTAGCGACATGGATGATGGAGCGCATGTGGTCGAAACGTCGAATTCTTGAGGTGTATATGAACTCTGTTGAATTTGGCAAAAATTTGTATGGCGTTGAAGCCGCGGCTCAATATTATTATGGTAAAAGTGCCAAAAGCTTAACGCGCGAACAAGCTGCTTTTTTAGCCGCATTATTGCCCGATCCGAAATATTATCAAGATCATCGCAACGATCGTAAACTACAATATAGAAAACGCGTTATTTTACGTTATATGAATAGCACCCAGATTCCTGAATAATACTGTCTTAAAGATGTGTTATTTTTTTAGTTTTTATCAAATTGACATAATTTTGCAGCATACTATTTTGCAGAGATTTTGGTTGGAAAGAGATTAGGTTAGACATGAATACAGCGATTACAGCAACGACCCCAACAGAATATAGTTATAATGACCGTTATATTAATCGTGAATTGTCTATTCTTGACTTTCATTTGCGCGTATTGGAACAGGCCGTCGACCCTTTACATCCATTACTGGAACGAATGAATTTCTTACTCATTTTTTCGCGTAATTTAGATGAGTTTTTTGAAATTCGTGTAGCAGGTGTTATGGAGCAATTTGCTCTAGGCAATGAAAGTCGAAGCCCGGACGGTTTAACGCCAAGACAAGTCTTACAAAAAATCTCTGAAACTGCCCATACTGCAATTGAGCGCCAATATCGTATTTTAAACGAAGAAATTTTACCTAAGTTACGTGAAGAAGATATCTGCTTTTTACGTCGTGGTGAATTAACACCAGCTCAATCAGCTTGGGTAAAAAAATATTTTCAGGAACAGGTTGCGCCTGTTTTAACTCCAATCAGTTTAGATCCAGCCCACCCATTTCCGCGTTTAGTCAATAAAAGTTTGAACTTTATTGTGACTTTAGAAGGTAAAGATGCGTTCGGGCGACAAATTGATTTGGCTGTTGTACCAGCCCCACGTTCATTGCCACGTGTTGTACGATTACCAGATGAGTTAACGGGTGGTAAAGAACATCATGTCATGTTGTCTGCAATTATTCATGAACATGTTTCAGACTTGTTCCCGGGCATGACTGCAACTGGTTGCTATCAATTCCGTGTAACTCGTAATGCCGATTTGGCACTTAATGAAGACGTTGAAGATTTGGCAAAAGCGTTAAAAGGTGAGTTAAGTTCACGCCGATTTGGTCGTGCAGTACGCTTAGAAGTAACCCAAAATTGTCCACAGCATATTTATGAATATCTACTTGAAGAGTTCGACTTAAACGAAGAACAATTATATAAAGTTGATGGCCCTGTAAACTTGGCTCGTCTGGTTTCGAACTTTAAACGTCCTCATTTGCGTTACGACTCACACACGCCAGTCGTACCAAAAGTGTTTAAAAAGACCGAGAGTATTTTCTCGGCTATGCAAAAGCAGGATATTTTACTTCATCACCCATTTGAGTCTTTTGCACCTGTTATTCAGTTACTCCGTGAAGCAGCACGTGACCCGCAAGTACTCGCAATTAAACAGACACTTTATCGTAGTGGTGCAGACTCGGAAATTGTTCAAGTTTTAGCAGAAGCTGCGCGTAATGGTAAAGAAGTGACGGCGGTAATTGAATTACGTGCCCGTTTCGATGAAGAGTCGAATATCGAAGTGGCTAATGTTTTACAAGAAGCAGGAGCAGTCGTTGTTTACGGTATTGTAGGTTATAAAACCCATGCCAAAATGATTATGGTGGTACGCCGTGAAAACAACAAACTGGTGCGTTATGTTCATTTAGGAACGGGTAACTACCATGCTATGAATGCTCGCATTTATACCGATTACGGCCTAATGACCACCGATAAAGACTTGTGTGAAGACGTACACCGTATTTTCCAAGAGCTCACGGGTATGGGTAAAATGGCAAAACTGAAAAAGTTACTCCATGCACCTTTTACTCTGCATGCTCAGCTCATTAACTTTATTGATGAAGAAATTGCCAATGCAAAGGCTGGTCGTAAAGCCCAAATTATTGTCAAAGTGAATGCTTTAACTGAAGTTCAGCTTATTAATAAATTGTATGAAGCTTCTCAAGCAGGGGTGCAAGTAGATCTCATTATTCGTTCGATTTGCTGTTTACGTCCGGGATTACCAAATTTATCGGAAAACATTCGGGTACGTTCAATTGTAGGCCGTTTCCTTGAACATACACGAGTTTATTACTTTAGTAATAATGGCGATGCTCGTATTTACTGTTCAAGTGCGGACTGGATGGATCGTAACTTATTTAATCGTGTTGAAGCATGCTTCCCAATTGAAGATCCTGCTTTGAAAAAACGTATTTATCAGCAAGGACTCCTTAATTATTTACAAGATAATCAGCAAGCTTGGTTGTTACAGGGCGATGGTACATGGGTACGTGCCCAGCCAGCCGAAGGCGAAAAATTGCATAATGCTCAAAGAGAATTATTAGAAACTTTTAAATAAAAAATTATTTTTAAAAAAGCCGACATCATGTCGGCTTTTTAATTAACTGAATTTCATAATAATTTAATTAATTTTTCTAAATGGTTGTAGGATAAACGGCAATAATTTGAATTAATGCAATATGTTTGAAAAATATGTGATTCTTTACATAAAACATTGAATTTTAAAAATATACAAATCACAAGAAATCTACTTTAATACGCCGCATTAAATATACTTAACTTTGGTAAGTGAATAATATGCAAGACTTTATTAAAAGTTTATTTATTAGAATATTTTTGGGGTTAATGCCAGTGACTGCTTATGCGGATCAGAAGTGCTATGGAGATATTATTGTATTTCAGAAATTTGATGATCAAATGATATATCCTTATTTTATACATCCTTCTAGAGAGAAAAATAAGAAGAATGAAACACAAAATAAGACAATCGTGATTCAGAAAAGAAAACTTACTCAAGAGGAATTGTTAGCACAAAAGAAAATTGACGATAATCAGTTAAAAAAAATTGAAGAAAAGAAAAATATTGAGAAGAAAAAGCAACTTGATGCAGCGGTCGCGAAAGAAATTTTAGAAAACGGTGAAAAAAAATGGATGGTGCAAGTTGCTTTGGCACCTAATCAAAATAAAGCAAATATGATTCATTCCCAATTACAGGCTAAAGGGTATAAAGTTGTTACCAGCCCAACCACAAAAGGAATACGGGTCATGGTCGACCCTGCCAATGACTACGCAATTGCACAAATTATTCGAGAAAAAATAATTGCAGATGATAGCTTGGATTTGAGATCGGCTTGGGTATTTAAATGGGCTTCTCTAACAGCACAGTAAAAGAAAAAGGAGTCCGAAGACTCCTTTTTTTATTCATGTAAGTTTGTGGTAATTTTCTGCATGATTTGTAGAAGAACATCAAACTCACTTTGCAACGGCGTACTTTTACGGGTAACAAGTGCTAAAGTACGGCTAGGTGCGTCTTCAATTGGTTTTGCAGTAATCTGATCATTAAATTTGATCATACTATTTTCAATTGCGATTTCTGGTAAAAGAGTAAAGCCTAAATCGGAAGAAACCATCTCAACCAATGTTGGTAGAGAACTTGCTTTTAAGCGGTTATCGTTTTTACGTTCACCAATTGGACAGGCACTTAATACGTGATCACGTAAACAGTGGCCTTCTTCAAGCAAAATAAGACGTGATAAGTCAAGGTCATCAAGTGAGTTTGCTTGAAGTGCATTTGTATCTTGTTTACTACAAACAAGATATAAATTTTCTTTTGAAATTTCAGCTACTTTTAAACTTCTTGTGTCAAAAGGTAGGGCAAGGACAATCATGTCCAAATTACCATGTTCTAGGCGCTCTACAATCTTCTCACTTTGAGCTTCATGTAAATGCAACTGAATCTTCGGTAATTGTTGATGCACTTCATCAAGTAACCGTGTCAGGATAAAAGGTGCAATTGTTGGAATAACACCCAAATGAAGATCACCTGTTAATGGTTCACTCATTTCACGGCTTAAACGCATTAAATCCTGAGCATCTGCTAGCAATACACGGGCTCGAGCAACAACTTGCTCACCTAATGGCGTTAAACGCACATTCTGACGGTCACGCTCAACCAGAACGCCACCTAGTAGCCTTTCTAGCTCCATAATGCCGCCCGATAAAGTCGATTGGGTAACAAAAGAGCGACGTGCTGCTTCAGTAAAATGCAAAGTTTCCGACAACGTAACTAAATATGATAGCTGTCTTAGTGAGGGTAATGCAGCCATAGTGTCCTAGTATGATGATTTAAAATGATGCGCAAATAAACCGCTAAGCTGTGGAATAAAATGGGCAGGGATATCATGCCCCATTCCATCAATTAATTCAAACTTAGCACCGGAAATTGCTTTTGCTACGGCCTTACCGTGACTCGGTGGAAGTAAGCGGTCACGAGAGCCATGCAAGACTAAAGTGGGTTGCTTAATTTCACGGTCCAGTTGCAGTAAGGAACCTGTACATAATATTGCTAAAAACTGTTGAAGTACACCGGCAGGATAGTAGCTACGTTGATAAAGTTTTCTTGCAGTTTGAACGGCTTCAATATGGTTAATATAACCAGGAGAACCAATCAATTGGAATAATTTTAAACTGTGATTCACAATTCCTTCTTCATCACGTGATTCTGGCTTGCCAATCAAGCTTAAAAGTTGCTTAGGGAATGGTGGTGGTAGAAACGGTTGATTATTACTGGTAAACATCAAACCTAATTTTTCTACTTTTTCCGGATATTTTGCAGCGAGAATCTGGGCAATCATGCCCCCCATTGAGGCACCAATCACATGTGCTTTGCTTACTCCTAAACGGTCGAGAAGCATAGAAACGTCATCTGCCATATCATAGAGCGTATAAGGCGCACCCTGATTTCTTAGCCCTAGAGCAAAACGTCCCATCAATTTCATAGTATTTAAACGTTTACCTTGATGGCGGACTTTTGAAGAAAGGCCAATATCACGGTTATCAAAACGAATAACACGAAAACCTTGATCAATGAGTGATTTGCAGAAAAAGTCCGGCCAAAATAGCATTTGGGCACCTAAACCCATAATCAGCAAAATAGTCGGATGTTCTGGTTTTCCACCTACTTCTACATGTAGCTCGATACCATTGCCTAAATTGACTTTGGTTTCCTGCATAAATGGAGTATACGGTGAAATACTAAATTGTAAGGCGCTATTCATGTTATTCATTCCTTGAGGGAATACTCAAGATCATGAGCATTCCCAATTTAAACCTTATGCTTGGGTAGGAATAAGATCTGGAACAAGCTTAGTTAAAGTTAAACGTTGCTTGCCTGCTGTTGCACCTAACAATACGAAACCACGCAATGTTCCTTCATTGTCAATTGCTTTGGCAAGCATACCATCGTCGAATTCTTCAGTTTCCCAATTTACATCCACATCAACGGGTGCCGGTAAAACTGTAAGCGGTGCAGCCGGAGTTTTTACCGCAACCGGCATAGCAGGGTAATGTACATTTGTTTGTTGACCACTTAATGTTTTTGCTAGAGCACGGGCTTGTTGCATAATTGGCATTACATATGGAAGTAGGGTACCGTTAACTTCCGCACAGTCGCCAATCGCATAAATATCTGCTTGATTGGTTTCAAGCAAACTATTGGTAATCACACCACGGCTGGTTTGAATATTTGCGCTTTGAGCCAGAGAAATATTCGGCTGTAAGCCAATCGCTGAAAGCACAATATCAGCGACCAAAGTTTGACCATTTGCCAATGTAACCGCGTAATCTTCACCGTTATTGATTTTACTGACTTTTTCAACGGTTGTGCCTAAGGCAAATTTAACACCCGCTTCTTCAAGATTCTGCTGGAATGCTGAAGCAATGTGTGAAGGTAATAAACGGCCTAATGGTTGAGGCGCTAAATCAATTACTGTTACATCATATTCGCTATGAAGTAAGTCATTGGCAAATTCACAACCAATTAAACCTGCACCCAAAATCACAACACGTTTATCTTTGCGCTGAGCTAGATTTTCTCGGAAAGAACGATAGTCAATGAGTGAGTTCACTACATGGATGTCATCACTACCATCACCAGCAATAGCAAGGCGAATCGGGTTAGCACCGACAGCTAAAATTAATTTTGAATAGGGTTGCTGAGAAATAACGCCATCTTTTTCTAGAACAAGTTCATGACGCTCAGCTAAAATTTCTTTCACCCAAGTAAAAGGTTCAATACGCATATTGAGTTGGGCACTCATTTTTGCAGCATCACCTAATGGAATCTGTTCTGGGGCTTTTTTTCCTGCAAAAGCGTTGGATAAGGTTGGTTTTGCATAGTTCACCGCATCATCCGCACAAATCATCACAAGTTCTTGCTCTGGGTTAAGCTTACGGAATTCACGTGCTAAGGTATAACCCGCCATGCCTGATCCGATAATGACGATTGGATGCATTTTTTTCTCCAGAATTAGAATTGTTAATTTAAAACGGTGATTGGTGATATATAAAAAAGACCATGTAAATCATGGCCTTTTAATTTAAGACATTAGATTTCGATCATTTCGAAGTCAGCTTTTGAAACGCCACAATCAGGGCAAGTCCAGTCATCAGGGATATCTTCCCATTTTGTTCCAGCTGCAATGCCGTCTTGTGGCCAACCTTCTGCTTCATCGTAAATCCATCCACAAACGATACATTGATATTTTTTCATGAGACTCTCCGCACTGATAAGTTTGCTCAAAGCTGCCTTTCAGTAAAACTATTCCATCTATTAATAATGTAACTACGATCCGCTCAATAATAACTAATGTCGCTTTGATCGGATATCAAATTTTTACGCAGTTCTACATTTAAAGTAAAGCATATAAGGGAGTTTAATCATTCATAAGCAAAGATGAATGGCATATCGAGACAAATAAATGGTTATTTAGGCAAAAATTCAACATAAACACATAATAAATCATATGTTTTTAAGAGTTTATTCATGCAAGGAGACGGTGAGTGATATGAAGGGTTACAAAAAGAGCAAAGCATTTATATAAATAAAGTTCTTAAAAAAGTAATCTGGTTAATAAATGGACAAATAAATTAATGCTTATATAAAACAGAAAAGTTTATTGAACATTTAATTAACGGAGAAAAAGGAATTCGAATATGGAAACTCTAATATATGAAGTAGAAATTAATGCCCCTATAGAAAAAGTATGGGACGTACTCTGGAATAGTGAGACCTATAATGCATGGACGAAATTCTTTGCTCCAGATTCTTCAATGCGCACAGATTGGAAAGTCGGTGGTAAAACATATTTTCTAGACGGAGAAGGAAATGGAATGGTTTCGACCATTGAAGAAATGAAAAAGCCTGAAGTACTAATTTTTAAACATTTAGGAATGATTAAAGACGGGAAAGAAGACTTAGAAAGTGAAGAGGTGAAAGGCTGGAGTGGTTCGCTAGAAAAATATTTTTTAAGTCAAAATGGGGGTACTACAACGGTAAAAGTAGAATTAGCCACCTTACCTGAGTACATCGGTATGTTAAAAAGTGGCTTCGTTCAAGGCTTTGAAGCTGTAAAACAAATGGCTGAAAAATAAGTTTCTGTAATTCGATTTGTTATCTTTTTACATAATAAGTTTTTTGAAAATTATGTGTCATACGTAAATTCAAGCAAAATATTTTTTATGAATTTTGGTAATGAGATCATTAAGACGAGAAGGATAAGCAAGACGATGATGGCCTCCGTCATAAGTTTCTATTGTCATATATGGTGACAGCTTTTCCTGTACTTGATACATATCAAGTTGCTCGTCTCCTAACTCTAGATAAGCCATTTTAGGGTTAGAGTGGTCAAGATCTTCGTCACAAAGGTGAGGGTAATCATTACGAAAATTAGGTGTAAGGCTTGGGTTGGCAACAATAACAGCTAATTTATGTTGAGCTGCAGTTTTCAAAGCCCAATAACCGCCGAGGCTATGACCGACTAACAAATCAGGTTTAATTGTTTCAATCGCTTGATGATAAAAGTCTTTAACTGAGGCATAACTTAGGTTGCGATAATCAACATCAATACAAAATTTTTCAGGATGTAAAATGGCATGAAATTTTGTTGATTCACGAGAAGAATCCAAGCCATGTAAAAATAGAATTTTCATTATTTACTACACAATCTCATAGATAAAATAAAAGGCAAATAGGGCCTTTTCAAATCGAGGTTATTTGGATTTTTTTATATTTTACTCAAACCTAAAAAAAATGAACTTAGCGATTGGTCTAAGTAATTTTTATCATTCAATGTCCACTCAGATTGACGGCTTGGACTTTTTTCGTTTTTGTTTGATTGAAATCGTTCGAAAAACCTCAGCAATCTGTTAAGCTATGCCACTTCATTTTTACTTAACCGAGGCAGAGATGACGCAACAAAACGCTCAATCGACTTCTGAACCAACTATTTCCGAAAACGATTTAATTGCACAGCGTCATGCCAAATTAAAGCAAATCCAAGATGTTGCAAAGGAAACTGGAAAGAGTCCTTGGCCAAATACATTCAAACGTGAACATTACGCTGCTGATTTACAAGAACAATTTAAAGATCAGTCTAAAGAACAAATCGAAAGCGCTGAACATGTTTATGTAAAAGTTGCTGGCCGTGTCATGTTAAACCGTGGTTCTTTCATGGTGATTCAAGACATGACTGGTCGTATCCAATTATATGTTGACCGTAAGGGTTTACCAAAAGATACGCTCGAAACTATTAAAGGTTTAGACCTTGGCGATATTATTGCTGCAGAAGGTTATATCGGTCGTTCTGGCAAAGGTGACTTATATGTACACCTTGAAGGTTTTGAACTTCTTACAAAATCGCTTCGTCCATTGCCGGATAAATTTCATGGTTTGAACGACACAGAAGTTAAATATCGTAAGCGTTATCTTGATTTAATTGTTAATGAAGAAACGCGTAAGACTTTTGAAATTCGTGCCAAAGTCGTTGCAGGTATTCGCGCATTTTTAACCAATGAACGTTTCATGGAAGTTGAAACGCCAATGATGCATGTGATTCCGGGTGGCGCGTCTGCACGTCCGTTTGAAACGCATCATAATGCTTTAGATATGCCATTATTCTTGCGTATCGCACCGGAGCTTTATTTAAAGCGTTTAGTTGTTGGTGGTTTTGAGCGTGTGTTCGAAATTAACCGTAACTTCCGTAATGAAGGGGTGTCAACACGTCATAACCCTGAATTTACCATGATCGAGTTTTATCAGGCATATGCTGATTATAAAGACTTGATGGCTTTGACTGAAAACATGCTTGAAAAGCTAGCCCTTGATATTTTAGGTACGACTGATGTGCCTTACCAAGGTGAAGTATTTAGCTTTAAAGGACCATTCAAGAAAATCTCTATGTTTGATGCGATCTTGGAGAATAATCCGCAGTTCACACCTGAAAATGTAGGTGATCGTGAATTCCTTGCAAAATTTGTCCGTGAGGAATTAAAAGAAGAAGTTAAACCTGGTTTTGGTTTAGGTAAGCTTCAAACGATTGTTTTTGAAGAAACAGTTGAGACTAAACTTCGTCAACCTACCTTTATTACTGAGTACCCAGCAGAGACTTCTCCACTTGCTCGCCGTAATGATGATAATCCGCACATTACTGATCGTTTTGAGTTCTTTATTGGTGGCCGTGAATTGGCAAACGGCTTTAGCGAGTTAAATGATCCGATTGATCAGGCTGAACGTTTCCAAGCGCAAGTTGCTGAAAAAGATGCTGGTGATGATGAAGCAATGCATTACGATGCAGAGTTTGTTGAAGCACTTGAATATGGTTTACCTCCAACAGCGGGTGAAGGTATTGGTATTGACCGTTTGGTTATGCTTTTTGCAGATGCACCAAGTATTCGTGATGTGATTTTATTCCCGCATATGCGTCGTAAAGAAGGTTAATTTAATCTTCAATGCAGAAAAAGGCAGTTTATACTGCCTTTTTTATTAACTATTTATATATAAAAAATACTTAAGTTATAGAAAACTTAAAGCACCGTTAAAAAATGTAATTGCACAGTTTAACAATTGCAAATTTGCGATAAAAAAATTAATGTGTTGCTCATAAATAACTTTGAGAATTGTGCTGACATGTTTTTAAGAAAAACACTTTCGATTGCATTATTAGCAACTGCTTCATCGGCTGTTTTTGCACAAGGTTTAGTGCTTAATAATGATGATTTACGTACCGACTTAAACTGGTTGAATCAACAAGGTGTTATTAACATCAGCACTTCTACTTGGCCATTAAGTGGTGATGAAATTCAAAGAGCACTCTCTCAAGCTAAAGTGACTCATCCAGCACAACAAAAAGTTATTAATTCAGTTCTCAATGCATTAAAAGCAGATAACGATACAGTTAAAGTGGGTGCTTTTGCTGAAACTGATATTAAAAATATTCCTCAAGCATTTGGCGATAACCAAAAATCGCAGTACCAAGGTTCATTAGAGTTTAATGCTGGTGGTGAAAATTGGGATGCAAAAATCCGTGTAAACGCAGAAAAAGACCCTCAAATTGATAGTGGGCATGACGTTAACGTTGAAGGTTCATATGTCGCAGGTAAGCTCTGGAACCAGTGGCTTGTTGCAGGTCAAATTCCAACATGGTGGGGCCCTGGACATGATGGTAGCTTAATACGTGGCGATGCAAGTCGTCCTGTGTATGGGGTAACTATGCAGCGTGCTGTACAAGACGCTTTTGAAAATAAATGGTTATCTTGGATTGGGCCGTGGCAATACCAATTATTTGCTGGCCAGTTAGATGATTATAAAGCTGTTCCTCATGCTAAATTATTAGGTATGCGTGTAACTGCGCGCCCAGTTCCTTCTTTAGAAATTGGCGCCTCAAGAGCAATTCAGATTGGTGGTGATGGGCAACCAGATAGTTTTAAAGCGTACTGGAATGCGGTTATTGGTAAAGACAATGGTTGTACTGAAAATAGTTGTGTAGGTGAAGACAACGCATCTAATCAGTTAGCAGGTTTTGATGCTCGTTTACAATTGCAACCTTTGTTTAATATTCCAGTTAGTGTTTATGGGCAATATATAGGTGAAGATGAAGCAGGTGGTTTGCCATCGAAGAAGATGTATTTAGCGGGTGCTGATTACTCTTCTATGATTAATAACATGCCTTATCAAATTTATGCGGAATGGGCCGATACGCGTACTAATGGCGATGTAAGAGGTATTTCATATAACCATCATCAATATACAGATGGCTATTACCAACATGGTTTCCCATTAGGTCACGCGATGGGTGGCGATGGACAAATGTATTCTGTGGGTGGTGATATCCGCTTTGACGTGATGAACCGTTTAAGCGGTCGTGCTATGGTGGTTAAAGTTAACCAATCTAACTTGGCAATTAATAAAGCATTCCCTAAAGATGATGAAATTAAAGCGCTTGATCTAACTTGGACACATTACATTAAACCTGATCTTCCATTAAAAATTAATGGTTGGGTAAGTGATTCTGACTTAGAAGGTAATGATGCTGGTGCATCAATTGGAGTAGAAATTCCTCTAGAGCGTAAAATGTTTGGTTTCTAATTTTTAGTTAACCTTATAATAAGAAAGAGAGGCTACAGAGGCTTCTCTTTTTTATTGTTTTTAGAGAAATCCAAAGCACAGATGGTGATTTGCTTAAGTTGACTACACCAGTTACGATTTTAAAGTTATAAGTGAATCAGCATATTACATGTATATGATGAATTTGAATATCAATATGAAAAAACAAGCAAAAGAAAACAGTTTTAAATCACTATAATGCATAACTAATGCTATAAGCCTCATAAAGGGCTTGTGGTTGGACTATTTATCACGAAAAATTGGAGTTGTTATGGCACTCGTTCCTCCACATGGTCTTCTAAGTGGTGGTGTAATACCGCTTCTAGATTTTATGGGCAAAATGGATAGAGAAGGGCGTGTTCATGACTGAATCAAGACTTACACATCTCAAGCAACTTGAAGCTGAGAGTATTCATATTATCCGTGAAGTAGCCGCAGAATTTGAAAATCCAGTCATGCTTTACTCAATTGGTAAAGACTCGGCTGTGATGCTTCATCTTGCATTGAAGGCATTTTATCCTGCAAAACTTCCTTTCCCTTTATTACATGTAGATACAGGCTGGAAGTTTAAAGACATGATCGCGTTTCGCGATAACATGGCAAAAACACATGGTTTTGATTTAATTGTTCATCAGAATAAAGAAGGCCGTGAAGCAGGAATCAACCCATTTGATCATGGCAGTTCGAAATATACGGATATTATGAAAACCCAAGCTTTAAAACAGGCTTTGGATAAATATCAGTTCGATGCTGCTTTTGGTGGGGCGCGCCGTGACGAAGAAAAATCACGTGCGAAAGAGCGTGTGTATTCATTCCGTGATAGTAAACATCGTTGGGATCCTAAAAACCAACGTCCTGAACTTTGGAATCTTTACAACGGCAAAGTGAACAAAGGCGAAAGTATTCGTGTATTCCCGTTATCAAACTGGACAGAGTTGGATATCTGGCAATATATCTATTTAGAAAATATTCAAATTGTTCCTCTTTATTTCTCTGCTGTTCGTCCTGTGGTTGAGCGTAGTGGTACGCTAATCATGGTTGATGATGAACGTATGCGCTTAAAAGAGGGTGAAGTTCCACAAATGAAGTCTGTACGTTTCCGTACGCTTGGCTGTTATCCATTAACAGGTGCAGTTGAGTCTGAAGCTGATACATTGCCAGAAATTATTCAGGAAATGCTGTTGGCAACAAGTTCTGAGCGTCAAGGTCGTATGATTGACCATGATGAAGCAGGCTCAATGGAAAAGAAAAAGCAAGAAGGCTATTTCTAAGACAGTTTCTAAATTTGTGGAGTTTGAGCAATGTCTCATCAATCAGACTTAATCAGCCAAGACATTCTGGCGTATTTAAAACAACATGAACAAAAAGACCTTTTGCGCTTTTTGACTTGTGGTAACGTAGATGATGGTAAAAGTACCTTAATTGGTCGTTTACTTTATGATTCAAAATTGATTTATGAAGATCAATTGCAAGCTGTAACACGTGACAGTAAGAAAGTGGGCACGACAGGTGATGCACCAGACTTGGCATTACTTGTAGATGGTTTGCAGGCTGAGCGTGAGCAGGGTATTACCATTGATGTTGCTTATCGCTATTTTTCGACTGAAAAACGTAAGTTTATTATTGCTGATACACCGGGCCATGAACAATACACTCGTAACATGGCAACAGGTGCATCGACTGCTGATCTTGCAATCATCCTGATCGATGCGCGCTATGGCGTACAAACTCAAACCCGTCGTCATACGTTTATTGCGAGTTTGCTTGGAATTAAAAATATTGTTGTTGCCATTAACAAAATGGACTTGGTTGAATATTCATCTGAACGTTTTAATGAAATTCAGGTTGAATATGATGCGTTCGTGAGCCAATTGGGTGATCGCCGTCCAGCCAATATTTTATTTGTTCCAATTTCTGCTTTAAATGGCGATAACGTTGTAAATCCATCAGCTCATACTCCTTGGTACAAGGGTCAAACCTTAATGAGTATTCTTGAGTCTGTGGAAATCAACCGCGAGTCAAGTAAACATGAATTCCGTTTCCCTGTTCAATATGTAAACCGTCCAAACCTCGACTTCCGTGGCTTTGCGGGTACAGTTGCATTAGGTGAAATTAAAGTTGGTGACGAGATTGTGGCGTTGCCTTCTGGTAAGCGTTCTACAGTTAAAGAAATTGTTACTTTTGATGGTAATCTTGAGCAGGCAGATGCGGGTCAGGCAGTCACCTTAACGTTAAATGATGAAATTGATATTAGTCGCGGTAATGTCTTAGTACGCGCAGGCGAGCAACCATTAATTTCAAGAAGTGTTCGTGCTTCAGTGGTATGGATGAATGAACACCCACTTGTAAAAGGTAAGTTGTACAATATTAAGATTGGTACACAAACTGTTCCAGCAAAAGTAACTAATATTAACTACCGTGTAAATGTGAATACGCTCGAACACACTCAAGTAGAAGAGCTTGAGTTAAATGCGATTGCAGATGTTGTGGTTGAGTTTGATGCTCCAGTCGTGTTTGACCGTTATCAAGATTCACGTTACACAGGTTCATTTATTTTTATTGACCGTTTAAGTAACGTAACTGTTGGCGCGGGCATGGTAGAAGCCGCGGTAGAGTGGACGGCTCATAGTAATCCTGTTACTGCTGAAGATCGTGCTGCTCGTTTAGGTCAAAAACCTGCTGTTATTGGTGTTTCTGCACAGTTAATTGAAAAAGCTCAAGCTTTAGAAAGTTTACTGATTCAGCAAGGTGTAGTTGCGATCGCGAAAACAAGCTTAACAGCTGAGCAATTGGTTCTATTACGTGAGACGGGTGTTATTATTATCACAACCGCTGTGGATGGTACAGATACCGAGATAACTGCTGAAACGGTAGAAGAAGCAGTAGAGAAAATTGTGGAATTAGTTCGTCTTTAATAGATTGAAAATAAGTTCTAAAAACCCGCGTAAGCGGGTTTTTTATTAAGTTTAGAAAACATTTTGAGCTTTTAAAGTTAAATATTCTCTTAAATCTTTAGGGTAGCTCTGAATCATTTTTAAAAATATATCTCGATCACCTTGATATAAGGCGCGTGTTGCTTCCTCGTAATTTGGCATATTGCCTAACATAGCAGACATAAAGCGGTCGATGGCTTGTTTGGCTAGCATAATATTGCCTTCAGAATTTGGGTTATTTAACTCTTTATCAATTAACTTGCGAATCACTGCTGATGCACTCGCACTTTGTTGATCTAACCAATCCCAATGTTTTTTCTGTAAAGTGATTTCACGCGAAATTACTCCAAGTTTAGGTCGTCCAACTTTTTTAATTTCTTCCGGTTCAGCATAACGTTGTTGAAGCTCTTGCTCCGAACCAGAAAGATCAAGATCAATTTGTTGACCTGTTTGATCATTAAAAATCAGAATATTTTCTGTTGTTTTAGGAAGAGCTTTTAGTTTCTTTGCAAGTTCAACAAGGGAGTCACTCGCAATAAGCGTGCTTCCAGTGAAAGCAGTATAGGTGATTTTAGTATTCATTTTAACCACATATTTTTATCTGGGTAAAATGATATTATCAGGGTAAAATTAATTTGGCAAATGGTAAAATCATAACCAAAGAATTAACTGATTTTATGAGTGCAGTCTCTGAGATTAGGACTATAAAAATAGTCAAGATAATATGCTATTTAAAATTTTACTCTGCTTTAGTATCGCTTTTATGAGAGAATACGCCTTTAGTTGTATGTATAGAGACTCCTATGTTTGAGCAATCTCCTGAATCTTTAAGCGATATCGAAATTTTAGACATTTTACAGTCGATGAAAAAAGATAAGCTAGATACGGAAGCCAATGAGATCATCCGTAACGGGGGAAAAGCAGGACGTCAGGAAGCACATAAGCAGGCTTTGGTGGCACTAAATACAAATTTTGAAGAGAAGTTTGTAGAGGCGGTTACTCTTGCACTAGGTTTAAATGCAGCTCAAGCTAAAAAAATTCGCTATAAAAAAGATCGAATTCGTATTTTAAAAGCGCGTGGTATTGATTATCTTGCTATTGATGGCGCAGAGACAGCGCAAGTTTTGGCACAAATTTCACAAGCAATTGTCCGAGAAGATGCAATAGTTACTCATGACTTGCATAATATTTTCCCATTTTGGAAAGAAGGCTTTCCAATGGTGCAATTTGATAATGCCTATAAAATTTTACAAGAAGATATTAGCTTGCACTTTCATGCGTTCTTAGACGCCATGATTGAGTATGTAAATAAATAAAAAATAAAAGCCCCGATAGGGGCTTTTATTTTTTATAGTAGAGCAAATTACATCGTACTAAAAAGTGGGAAAACACCAATCACTAATGCTGTACCCATTAACACCATACAAGTGATAAATGCCCACTTAAAAGTGAACTTTTGATGGTCTGCAAAGTCGACTTTAGCAAGACCACATAACAAGTAGGTTGATGGAACGAGAGGTGATAACAAATGCACTGGCTGACCTACAATTGATGCACGAGCAATCGCTTCTGGGCTAATACCATAATGTGAAGCTGCTTCAGCAAGAATTGGCAATACACCATAGAAGAATGCATCATTTGACATAAAGAACGTCAATGGCATACTCACCAGGGCAGTAATTGGCGCTAGATATGGCCCCATACTTGTAGGGATCATTGCAACAAATTCTTTAGACATGGCTTCAACCATGCCTGTACCAGATAAAATACCTGTAAAAATACCTGCAGCAAAAATTAAACCTACAACAGCCAAGATACTGTCTGCGTGCATAGCGATACGCTTTTTCTGCATATCAACATCAGGGTAGTTGATGAGCATTGCAATACAGAACGCCAGCATGAATAACACTGACATCGGTAAAATACCTTTGATCAATGCAATCATAAGAAGAATGGTGAGTACCATATTTACTTTACGTAAATGTGGACGAGTTGCTTCAGGGTCTTTTGAAACTGTAATGTTATCACCATGGTGACTTTCAAGCTCAATCACGCCTAAACGTTTTTGCTCATAGCGACCATATAAATATGCCAAGAAGAATAACCAGCCAATACTAATCACCATTGGAAGAATCATTGGTACAAAGATATGGCTTGGGTCAACTTGGAGTGCACTTGCTGCACGCGCAGTAGGGCCACCCCATGGGGTCAGGTTCATTACACCACTACATAACAACATAAGTGCTGTCATGATCAGTGTATTCATACCGAGGCGTTGATAAAGAGGGAGCATGGCTGCCACGCAAATCATGTAAGTGGTTGAGCCATCGCCATCAAGAGAGACTAATGTAGTTAAAAAAACAGTCCCTAATGTAATTTTTAGGGGATCACCTTTAACTTTTTTCAAAATCCATTTAACCGGAGGATCGAAAAGACCTGCATCGATCATTAAGGCAAAATATAAAATTGCAAATAATAGCATTACGCCAGTAGGCGCAAGTTTTTTGATGCCATCTAGCATCATTTCACTGAGACCTTTAAGCTCAATATGGCTCAAGCTTTCAAAGTAGTGACCAAGGCCCCAGGCAATAAGAGAAAAAATAAATGGGATGAGAATTAAAGCAATAATAGGGCTTAAACGTTTGGACATGATTAAATACATGAAGCATAAAATCATACCAACACCAAGTAATGTCAGCATACAATCAATCCTTTGCCTTTAGTTTTACTGAACAAGTTTATTCAAAAACTCTGACCTCGATTATTCTTATGAATTTTTATTAAAAAGACAAATAATATATTTAGTTTATTTGGTTAATATATATTCACTTGGAAAGGTATATTTTGAAGAAATACTGAACATATATAATAATGGTATAGTCTATTTATAATGTATAGTGCTTATTATATATACTTATAAAACCTTTATCATGTTTGAAATTATCATGTATTTTTAAAAATTATATTCTGTTTGAATACTGAAATGAGAAGTATACCCATTTACAATGCTTCTACTCCCTACGTTACATAACGAAAGTGAATCTGTAAATCTTTTATGTGCAAAATTTTATTTTAATTCAATTTAATTTTTTTATTTTAATGAATGAGTTAATTTATATATTTGAAATTGTGATTAGGATAATTAATTTAACTTTTAATATAAAATTATTTAAAAATAATAATTATCTTAAAAGGAATAAATTATTTATCAAAAAAATATCCTGCATTTGCAGGATATTTTGCACCAAAATAAATCAATTTTCATCAGGCGGAGAAGGTAAATCATTTTTTTCTAATACACGTGTTACTAATAGCTGATCAATTTTAAAATGGTCTACGTCAACAACTTCAAATTTATAACCACCAAATTCAACAAAGTCGGCTGGACGAGGAATTTTGCGTAAACGGTACATCATGAAACCAGCTAATGTTTCATAATTCTCTTCATCAGGTAGTTCATCCATTTCAAGCGCATGCTTAAGATCTTCAATAGGTGTACTACCATCAATCAGCCAAGAATTATTATCACGTTTAATAATTTGCTGTTCTTCTTCCATAGGGGTAACCCAATCCCCCATAACAGTAATCATGATATCGCTTAGCGTAATTACCCCAACGACAAGCGCATACTCATTAATTACAACAGCAAACTTTTCTTTTGTTGAGCGGAAGCGATCGAGTAATTCTGATAGTGTTAAAGTATCAGGTATCATTAGAACCGTACGAATAGTCGATTCATTGAGCTGGGTTAAAGATTGGTTGTTTAAAATACGTACAAGAATATCCTTGGCATCTACATAGCCAATCACTTGATCAATATTTTCGTTACAAACCAGAAATTTGGAATAAGGATATTCTGCCAGTTTTTGGCGAATACTATCTTCATGCTCGTTAAGCGTAAAATAAACAACATTTTCACGTGTTGTCATACTTGATGGGACTGTACGTTCTTCAAGTTCAAATACGTTTTCAATAAAGTGATGTTCTTGTTTTTGTAGTACACCTGCTTGAGCACCTGCATCCATCACTGCTGAAATATCATCAAAAGTAATATTGTCTTCGCGTGTGGTATTTACTTTAAACAAGCGGAATAGCAAATTGGCAATTGCATTAATTCCCCATGCTAGCGGTTTACAGATTTTGATAAAAATCTGAATAGGGTTAATTACACTAATTGCAATTTTTTCAGGTGCGATCATTGCCAAGCGTTTTGGCATTAAATCGGCAAATAAAATAAACAAAGAAGTTACCAATGTGAAAGATAGGGCGAATCCAATAGTTTGCGTCCAAGGTCCTTCATAGAAACGGTCAACTAAGTTCACAAAAAAAGGACGAAACGCAGCTTCACCCAATATACCGCCTAAGATTGCAACAGCATTTAAGCCGATTTGGGACGCTGCAAAAAAGTCTGCAGATTGTTCTTGTAAATCAAGTACTTTTTGAGCACGTTCTTCGCCAGCCTCGGCTAAAATCTTTAACTTTACTTTTCTGGCACCAGCTAGAGCAATTTCAGTTAAAGATAAAAAGCCTGCTGCGATGATGAGCAGTACGATGATAATGATATTTTGAAAGAGACTCACAAATCACCCGAGGATCATCATTATTATGACTATGTTTTAACACAAAAAAGCGCTGAGGTAATCAGATTGATTGCTCAGCGCTTAAAGATAATGTTTGAAAGAGACAATTAAATTAAAACTTATTTAATAGTGGGAAAATTGTGAATTATTAGTTAGGAATTCACGATTTTCCTCTTCGATCATTTGGCGAGCAACAAATAGAATGAGTTGGCGTAACCAGCGATGAGCTGGGTGATGGTGCAATAATGGACACCAAGCCATTTTAAGTTCAAACTCAGGAATGTAAAACGGTGGATCTTTAATAACTAATTTTGGATTTTGTGCTTGTAAACGTGCCATTCGAGTTGGAAGAGTAGCGATCAAGTCAACATTTTGAGCAAGTAATGCCGGCATCTGATAGTGACGCGTAAATACAGAAATTTTGCGGCGTTGACCAATACGTTCTAATGCTTGATCAATCCAGCCCAAGCCACCTTGTTTATCTGGGTTTACCCCAAAGCCAACACCCATACCCGTTTTAGATACCCAAATATGTTGAGCATCTAAATAGCTTTTTAGATTTAAATGAGTCACAGCAGGGTGTTTGTCATTTAAAATACAGCTAAAGCTATCACGCCAAACCAAAACTTGATGGAAGCTTTGCGGGATTTCATTGAAGCGGTTAATGGCTAGATCAACTTTACCTTGTTCCATGTCTCTATATGACACATCACTTGGAGTAAGAAAATCGAGTACAACGTTTGGTGCTTCTGAGCGGAGGGCTTTAACAAGACGAGGGACTAGGGTGGCTTCTGCATAGTCAGAAGTCATAATACGGAAAACGCGATTACTGGTATAAGGGCGGAATTCGGTACGCGGTTCCAAAATCATTGAAAGGTCAGAAAGAGCATCACGAATACGCGGTTGTAATTCAAGTGCACGTTCTGTCGGTGTCATCCCTTCAGATGAGCGGATCAGGAGAGGGTCATTAAATAAATTACGCAAGCGGCGTAAAATATTACTCATGGCTGGCTGAGTAACACCAAGCTGTTCGGCTGCGCGAGTAACGTTTTTTTCACGAAGAAGAACATCAAGATATATTAATAGATTGAGATCTACCCGCTCCAGATTCATAAAAAAAATACCGAAAATAAAACCCTAAAATTGTTTCAAATTATGCCATATTTAAAGAACATTGTGTGAAAAAATGATGAGAAAAACGACATTTTTTGTTGAAATTAAGTATGGGCAAAAAGTATCTCAAATGCTGGATTCTATTATCGTTGATCTATTTTTATTTTTATAATTATTGAACAAAAATATTTTCTTAATATTTAGTACTGTTCTAGCATGTTGATTGACATTTTGCATTGGCAAAATTCGCCTAATTTACAATTGACTTTTTATATTAAAAATGAATGGAAAATTTTCAAAAACTGTATAAAAATAAAGCTTGGAGTGTTTTTTAATCAAAATTCTATACTCCTTTAGGATTATTTTGTTTTTATAAACAAAGTGTTATGTTTTTTAGTTTTACTTATAATATCGATTTATTGGTATATTTTTTAAATAAATACTGAAGATTAACGAAGGATATTGGATTAATTGATTGGCTAAGTCTAAGCTGTGTACATGAAGAAGCAGCTGGTGTCATAGGGAATTTTCATAACATGACTCTAGGCTTCGATCGATGAAATCCTAAAATGAATACAGGACAATATCATGACTACATATCAAACAGCGATTGATGCAGTACGTGAATTAAAAGCAAAATTCGGCAACACTTGGGCAGACATTAGCCCAGAAGATGCTGCTCGTATGCAACTTCAAAACCGTTTCAAAACAGGTTTAGATATTGCTAAGTATACAGCTGCGATTATGCGTCGTGATATGGCTGAATACGATGCTGATTCAAGCAAATATACTCAATCATTAGGTTGCTGGCATGGTTTCATCGCTCAACAAAAAATGATTGCTAACAAAAAGTATTTCGGTACGACAAGCAAACGTTATATCTACCTTTCTGGTTGGATGGTTGCTGCTCTTCGTTCAGAATTTGGTCCACTTCCTGACCAATCTATGCACGAGAAAACTTCAGTACCTGCTTTGATCGAAGAAATCTACACTTTCTTACGTCAAGCTGATGCAAAAGAATTAAATGACTTGTTCCGTGCTTTAAATAAAGCGAAAGAAGCTGGTGATTCTGCGAAAGTAGCTGAAATCACAGCTCAAATTGACAACTTCGAAACTCATGTTGTGCCAATTATTGCAGACATCGATGCTGGTTTCGGTAACGAAGAAGCAACTTACTTACTTGCTAAGAAAATGATTGAAGCTGGTGCTTGTGCGCTTCAAATCGAAAACCAAGTATCTGATGCAAAACAATGTGGTCACCAAGCTGGTAAAGTAACTGTTCCACATGAAGACTTCATCGCTAAGATCCATGCACTTCGTTATGCATTCTTAGAAATGGGTGTTGAAGACGGTGTTATTGTTGCTCGTACTGACTCTGAAGGCGCTGACTTAACTCAGAAGATCCCTGTAGTTAAAGAGCCAGGTGATATCGCATCTAAATATATTAGCTACTTAGATACTCAAGAAATTGATATCTCAGAAGCTCAAGAAGATGAGATCTTAATTAAACGTGATGGTAAATTACATCGTCCAACTCGTTTAGCTTCTGGTTTATACCAATTCCGTGAAGGCACTCAGATTGATCGTGTTGTACTTGACTGTATCACTAGCCTTCAAAACGGTGCTGACTTACTTTGGATCGAAACTCCGACTCCAAACGTACAAGAAATTGCACACATGGTTAACCGTGTAAAAGAAGTAGTTCCGAATGCGAAGCTTGTTTATAACAACAGCCCATCATTCAACTGGACTTTAAACTTCCGTCAACAAGCGTACGATCGTTGGGTTGCAGAAGGTAAAGATGTATCTGCTTACGACCGTGCTAAATTAATGAGCGCTGAGTACGACAATACTGAATTAGCTGCTGAAGCTGATGAAAAAATCCGTACTTTCCAAGCAGATGCTGCGCGTGAAGCTGGTGTGTTCCATCACTTGATCACACTTCCTACATACCACACTGCTGCTCTTTCTACTCATGAATTAGCACAAGGTTACTTCGGTGACCAAGGTATGTTAGCGTATGTTGCTGGCGTACAACGTAAAGAAATCCGTGGCGGTATCGCATGTGTGAAACACCAAGCAATGGCTGGTTCTGACATCGGTGATGACCACAAAGAAATCTTCGCTGGTGAAAATGCACTTAAAGCTGGTGACGATGCTAAAAACACAATGAACCAATTCTCAGCTCACTAAGAATTGACTTCATAAAAAACCCGCTCATTTGAGCGGGTTTTTTATTTATATTGAAAAATAGATTAATCTTCTTTTTTCAAAACATAATGTTCAGCTAAAGAACCTTCAACTTTTTTACCTTCCATATCTAAAGCGGTCGCGGTATTTTCACCAATAAAGAATTTACGGTTTTGAGCTTTATCATCTAAGGTAATAACAGAAGTATTGTCTTTATCGAAAGTAAACTTACCATGGGTTTCAAATGGGTTTGCATCACCTTTACCAAGATAGGTTTCTGTTAGCTCATAAGTTTTATCATCTTTTAATTCTAATTCAGTTTTGATGCCTTCACAGTCTGCGCAAGGAAGCGTACCTTTATATTTACCATCCCAATCTAAAGAATTCTCGGCTGTATGTGCTGTATCTACCGCTTCATTATTATTTGATTGAGCAGTTTGTACAGGAGTAGATGCATCAGAGGTTGTTTCTGTTTTATTTTCATGTTTATTACATGCGACAAGAAGAGTACTCATAAGTGCAATTGCTAATAATGATTTTTTCATAATGAATAAAACCTCAAAAAAATAAATATAAAGTACTGACAGGCTAGGAAAAAAGAATCGAAAATAAAAGCTCTAGTATGTAGCTTAATTTTAACAAAAGGTAAAGTGAGTAAAAATTACACAGATTGGGGCTATGTTTTTTTATATTTTAGTTGAGAATTAAAAGTATCCACTAAAGTGATTTAATGGATACTTTTAAAAATTTATGGTTGGGCAGAAACCCCACCTAAAGAATCGCACGCTGCTTTATAAAGTTGGTATTGCTGTTCTACGACTTCATCTAAGGGCATCGCGAATAGTTCCTCACCATTTTTATAGCTTTCTACATAAGAGGTCGCTTTTTCCTTACTCACAGCTAAAGATTGCTGGTAATAAGAGTTGATTGAACTTGTAGAAATTTCACTTGTTTCAATATTTTTACATTGAAAGTTATTTAAAAGTTTTTCTGCACGTTTGACCTCACTTGATTGGCCAAAAATACACCCAGTTAAAAATACAAACGGTACTAACACGAAAAAGATTTTCATGGGAAAAATTTATAAGAGCGAGGATGGGCGCTATTGTATAAATAATTCCATGCTTTACTGTGGTTTTATGTTAGACATTGATGATTTTTTGACTCATTAAAATAAAAAAATTGTTTCTAAGTTTGTAATAACCACTTTTTGCTTTTGGTGCATATTTTGCTTATCAAAAAAGCCATTATCAAAAATGAGCCAAAATGAATCGAATTCAACAAACTTTTCAGACTTATTCAGCACCATTTTGGTATGCCCAGTTAGAACTGGGGTTTTGTTATGAAAACTCGCGCACCATAATGAGTCACAGAAAGCATTATGGCCCCGTTCGGGTGCAAAAAATGCTCTGGCCCGAAAAAACTGGGGTTTGTCATGCCATTATTGTTCATCCACCGGCTGGAATTGCAGGTGGTGATCATCTTACTTTTCAAATTGAAACAGAAGGGCAGGCACATGCTGTAATTACCACACCGGGAGCGGGTAAGTGGTATAGAACAAATGGAAAACAGGCTTTCCAGCATATTTATTTGAATGTAAAAGATGATTCTATTTTAGAGTGGATGCCGCAAGAAACAATGCTTTTTGACGGTGCTTTAGCCCACTCAGAAACAGATATTCACCTTGAACAAACTGCAAGTTTTATTGGATGGGATATGTTGGTCTTGGGGCGGCAGGCTCGGGCTGAGAATTTTGTTCAGGGAAGCTATCACAACCAGTTTAAATTATGGCGTAAAAACAAGTTATTAGTTGCTGATACTTTATATTTTGAGGGAGGCGATCGCTGGTTAAGCTCGTGTTTAGGAATGAATAATCAGGCGGTGATGGCCAGTTTTTGGGCTGTGCCCCCTGAAAAATTCCGTTCTTCATTTTATTTAGAGCAACATATTGAACTCATCCGTGAACTCATTATGCGTATGGATGTTCCCGTGACGTTGACCTTATTAGAAGATGTACTATGTGCGCGTTTTTTAGGAAATGATGTACGACGATGTCATGATGCTTTCGCAGCTATACGGGCTAAATTAAGACGTTATTGGTTTGATTTAGATGAAGAGTTTCCAAGAATTTGGAAAACTTAAGTTACGTTAAATTGCGTATTTTAAAAACGATTAAAACCAGTATGCTGCTTTTGAGCACGCATTTTGCTTAAAGAAAATTAGATGCTATTTGGGAAAGAGATATGGAACTCAATCCAACAGAAAAAGATAAGTTACTCATTTTTACTGCAGGCTTAGTGGCTGAGCGTCGTAAAGCACGCGGCTTAAAGTTGAACTATCCGGAAGCTGTTGCATTTATTTCTGCAGCCTTACTTGAAGGTGCACGGGATGGTATGACGGTGAGTGAACTTATGCACTTTGGAACGACTTTATTAAAGCGTGAAGATGTCATGGATGGCGTACCGGAAATGATTGCTGAGGTGCAGGTTGAAGCAACTTTTCCTGATGGTTCGAAATTAGTCACTGTTCATCAGCCCATTGTATAAAAGGAATACTTATGATTCCCGGTGAAGTTATTACTCCAGAAACTGATATTGAACTAAATGTTGGACGAGAAACTTTAAAGGTTGTGGTGGCTAATCTTGGCGACAGGCCTATTCAGGTTGGTTCGCATTTTCATTTTTATGAAGCAAACGATGCCTTACAGTTTGATCGTGAGGCAGTCAAAGGTTTTCGGTTAAATATTGCAGCAGGCACAGCAATACGTTTTGAACCAGGACAAAGTCGAGAAGTAGAGCTTGTTGCTTTAGCTGGTAAGCGAGAAGTATATGGTTTTGCTGGTCGGGTAATGGGCAAGCTGGATTAAAGATAACAACAATAATGAAAAGATGAGTAATAAGTTATGAAAATGTCACGTCGTGCATACGCAGAAATGTTTGGTCCAACGGTTGGTGATCGTATTCGTTTAGCTGACACAGCGCTTTTTATTGAAGTTGAGCAAGACTTAACGACATATGGTGAAGAAGTTAAATTTGGTGGCGGAAAAGTTATTCGTGATGGGATGGGGCAATCTCAGCTTTTAGCTGATGAAGTTGCTGATACAGTCATAACCAATGCTTTAATTGTGGACTGGTGGGGAATTGTTAAAGCCGATGTGGGCTTAAAGAATGGACGAATCTGGAAAATAGGGAAAGCTGGAAACCCTGATATTCAACCCGACATTACTATTCCTTTAGGTGCTGCGACAGAAGTAATTGCAGGTGAAGGACAAATTTTAACAGCTGGTGGTATTGATACTCATATTCACTGGATCTGTCCTCAGCAAGTTGAAACCGCGCTGATGTCTGGGACAACGACAATGGTGGGTGGTGGGACAGGACCTGCGGCAGGTACTTCGGCAACGACAGTGACTCCAGGGCCTTGGCATATTGCGACCATGTTGCAGGCGATTGATGATTTGCCTATGAATATTGGTCTATTGGGTAAAGGGAATTTAAGTTTACCTGACCCCATTAGCGAGCAAATTAAAGCAGGAGTAATTGGGTTAAAACTACACGAAGATTGGGGTTCAACACCTGCGGCTATTGATAACTGTTTGAGCGTTGCAGATGAGTATGATGTACAGGTCGCAATTCATACGGATACATTGAATGAAGGTGGTTTTTTAGAAGAAACGCTAGCGGCATTTAAAGACCGTACGATTCATACGTACCATACCGAAGGTGCGGGCGGCGGGCATGCTCCCGATATTTTAAAAGCAATTGGGCAAAGTAATGTCTTGCCATCTTCGACCAACCCAACACGACCTTACACGATCAATACCATTGATGAGCATTTAGATATGCTCATGGTATGCCACCATTTAGACCCAGCAATTGCTGAAGATATTGCTTTTGCAGAAAGTCGTATTCGCCGTGAAACCATTGCTGCTGAAGATATTTTACAAGACTTAGGCGCAATTGCCATGATGTCATCTGACTCTCAGGCAATGGGACGTGTGGGTGAAGTGATTTTACGAACTTGGCAAACTGCCCACAAAATGAAAGTACAACGTGGCCCATTAGAGGGTGATAATGAGTTTCATGATAACAATCGCGTTAAACGCTACATTGCCAAATATACAATTAACCCGGCAATTACCCATGGTTTAAGCCATGAAATTGGTTCGGTTGAAGTCGGAAAACTTGCTGATTTAGTGTTATGGAAGCCTGCGTTTTTTGGCGTGAAACCTTCCATGATCATTAAAGGTGGCATGATTGCAGCAGCGCCAATGGGTGACATTAATGCTTCAATTCCTACACCTCAACCAGTGCATTATCGCCCAATGTTTGGTGCTTATCCACGTGGTGTACATAACACCTGTATTACCTTTTTATCTCAAGTCGCAATTGATAAAAAAGTTGCTGAGAAGCTAAACCTTAAAAAGTTAATCAGTCCCTGTAAAAACACGCGTTCAATTACCAAAGCCGATATGAAACACAATACATATTGTCCTGTTATGCAGGTTCATCCTGAGACTTACGAGGTGCGGGCCGATGGTGAATTATTAACGTGTGAACCTGCTGACGTATTACCAATGGCACAACGTTATTTCTTGTTTTAATGAATTTATAGAGGTGATTTGCCTCATTACCTTATATATGAAAGAAATAAGTAAGGAGAGAAAAGCTAAATGAAAATTTACATCCAACGTCTTGAAGATATTTCTCCTGATCAGGCATTTGAAACGGTTGAGCTAACGTTTGATACCCGACAAAAATCACGATTTCGAGCGGCTTTATCAAGTGGCGTAGATATTGGTGCGGATTTGCCACGTACCGGCATTTTGCGTAGTGGTTCATATATTGCAACGCAAGAGGGTGATGTATTACGTGTCGATGCCAAGCCTGAACGACTAATGAAAGTCACTGCTCAGACTGAATTTGATTTGCTTAAAGCGGCTTATCATTTAGGTAACCGACATGTGCCATTAATGCTGACACCAACAGCTTTATATTTTGAGCCTGATCATGTGCTTGCAGAAATGGTAGAAGGTTTGGGACTTACTGTGACAGAAACCGATCATCCATTTGAACCTGAAAGCGGTGCCTATGCACAGCATAGCCATGACCATCGTTTAAGTCCAATCAAAGCTTTACACCATGTCCACTCATAATGCTGCGCAATTACTGCAACTGCTGACATTGTCTTCTACGGCATTACCAGTTGGAGCATATTGCTATTCGCAAGGTGTGGAAACCGCCATTGATATTGGCTTAATACACGATGAATCCTCGGCAATTGCTTACTTTGAAGAAGTGCTTGAAATGCTGCTAGTACGCTTTGAGTTACCTGTACTTAAACGTCTTATGCAACATTATGATGACCCAGATCAGTTTCTAATTTGGGCACATTTGTATAAGGCAAGCCGAGAAAGTAAAGAGCTTTTGGCCGAATCACAGCAACTCGCATTTTCTTTAAATGCATGGATTAAAGATGTTTTAAAGAAAACAGTTGAGGTTAAAAAGCAGTTTGGTTTTGTGCCTGTCTATGCGCAGCTTTGCGGTCGTTTAGAACTTAAAGATGTCGATGTACTTACGGCGTATACCTTTACCGTTTTAGAAAATCAGGTTTTAGCCGCAGTAAAAACTGTCCCATTGGGCCAAATGGCAGGACAAAGAATTTTATGGCATTTGCATGGGCGAGTACCACAAGCTGTAGAGAAGGCTTTAAAACTTAAAGATGAGCAATTGAGTAGTGCTTTGCCGCGCTATGCCATGCTGAGCATGAAACACGAAACTCAATATTCACGGTTATTCAGATCTTAAGTTTAGGAAAAAGGATAAAAATCATGACAGAACGTAGTCCATTACGAGTCGGAATTGGCGGACCAGTCGGTTCAGGTAAAACAGCACTTACACTTAACTTATGCCGTGCCTTGCGTGATAAATATAATATGGCAGTGGTGACAAATGATATTTATACCAAAGAAGACTCAAACTTTTTAACCCGTAATGAAGCGATGTCACCAGATCGTATTGTGGGTGTCGAGACAGGTGGTTGCCCGCATACAGCAATTCGTGAAGATGCTTCAATTAATTTAGCTGCGATTGATGATCTGTGCGAAAAATTTGATGGCTTAGAACTCATTATTATTGAAAGCGGTGGTGATAATTTAGCTGCGACATTTAGCCCAGAGCTTTCTGATTTAACTTTATATGTCATTGATGTAGCAGGTGGTGAAAAAATTCCACGTAAAGGTGGGCCAGGTATTACCAAGTCAGATTTACTGATTATTAATAAAACTGACCTCGCACCTATGGTGGGAGCAAACCTTGATGTCATGGACCAAGATGCAAAACGCATGCGTGGTGAAAAGCCATTTTTATTTTCAAACATGAAAACACAAGATGGGCTTGAAGAAATTATTCAATTTATTGAGAAGCAAGGGCTGTTTAAGGCTTAAGGAGTAACTATGAACTTCATTAAAAAATGGAGCTTTGGGCTCCTTAGCATGTTACCTGCGTTAGCTATGGCTCATCCGGGGCATGATCATGTACATTCAGGTTTTATGGCAGGCTTTATTCATCCGTTTACAGGGTTGGATCATTTAATAATGGCTTTAGGCTTTGGTGTCTTGCTATGGTCGGCAGCCAAACAGTGGAAAATCGCTGGTGTCATCACTTTAAGTATCACCTTAGTGATTGGCTTTTTGGTAGGTGCTCAAGGTTTGGTGCCCGCCAATGTTGCTGAATACGGTATTGTTGCTTCTTTAATTATTACAGCGATTGCGCTATGGACAAAATCAAATCGGATTTTACCTATCGCTGCCGCTTTACTCGCAAGCTTTCATGGTATGGCTCATGGTGTTGAGTTAGCACATGCAGGGCATATCGTGGCGTTAGTAACCGGTATGGTTGCTGGTATGGCACTTATCTATTGTGGTGGGCTTGCACTCGGTGCAGTATTTACACGTTATGTGCCATATGGCAAAAAAATTGTAGGTGCCTGTGCAGCACTTGTTGCAGTGATTGGTTTGAGTTAATTAAAACTTTGTAGCGAAAAAGGTAGCTTAAGGCTACCTTTTTATTCGCTTACTTTTTGGTAAAGCCCTGCATGGACTGTACCAGCTTTGGTTGTTTTAACTTGCTGCCATGTTGCAGGAAGGTGAAGCTGAGATAAATCTCGGTCAGCTTCAACGTAAATGTACCCATTATTTTTAATATGGATGTCTGCTAAGTGGGCAAGTTCTTGCCATAAATTAAGACTATAAGGGGGGTCTAAAAAAACGACATCAAACTGTTCTTTTAGGCGTGGTAAGGCTTGTTGAGCAGTTGCATTAATTAAATGGCAATTCTGCGCTTTGAGCAATTGAATATTATCTTTTAAAAATCGTGCCTGCGTCTTATCTGGCTCAATCATATAAACAGATGCAGCACCGCGCGATAATGCTTCAAAGCCTAATGCCCCAGAACCTGTGCAGATATCGAGAACCTGAGCGTTTTGAATGTCCCACATGAGCCAGTTAAATAAAGTTTCGCGGACACGATCGGGAGTTGGTCTTAATCCTTCAATACTGGCGAATGGTAAAACTCGTCTTTTCCATTCGCCCCCAATAATGCGTAATTGATTTTTCATTATTCATCGACCTCGTTTGTAGCAGGACGAGTTGGTGTTGCCTGTGGAGTAGAGGCTGCTGCGGAAGTCGGAGCAGAGGTCGCAGGAGTAGAGCTGGCACTTTCATTACCACTTGGGAGTTCACCCGGTTTAATTCCAGCGGTCATCAAGCCACCATTAACCTGATGGTTGGCTGGTCGAATCGGATTTTTCTTACGGGTTAATAACCAGTAATCAAACACGGGTTTAGCAAGTTGGGCTGCTGAACCACCATGACGGCCATTTTCCCAAATAACTGCAATAGCGATTTCGGGTTTATCAGCCGGAGCAAAGCCAACAAAAAGACCATGGTCAAGTTGGCGTTCACTAAGCGCAGCTTCGTTATAACGTTTGCCTTGAGCAATACTTTTAACCTGTGCTGTACCTGTTTTTCCGGCAATTTGATATAGCGGTGTACGGATGCCACGACCAGTACCTGATTGAATTACATCAATCATGGCTTCTCGCATTTTTACCCAATCTTCATCTGTACCATTGAAATTAATTTTTCCATCAGGTGCATTACGTACGGTAAAAGGTTTTGCACCATGGGTTGCACGTAAAACATGGGGAACTACATGCGAGCCGTGGTTCGCCGTAATGGCAGTTGCCATGGCGAGTTGTAAAGGAGTTGCTGTAAATGCACCTTGACCAATACTTACTGAAATCGTTTCACCTTTCATCCATTTGGATTTGCGTGTACGCATTTTCCATTCAGGATTTGGATATAAGCCTTCACTTTCACTTGGTAAATCGACACCTGTTTTTTGGCCAAAGCCAAATTGGCGCATCCATTGGTTCATCTGATCGATACCCATTTGATTAGCCAAAATATAAAAATAGGTATCACAAGACATGATAATGGCTTTGTGCATGTTCACGATGCCATGACCGGTTTTTTTCCAGTCACGGAATTTGTGTGAGTCACCCGGTAAATGGAAATAGCCAGGGTCGGAAATAGCAGTAGCCCAATCGACAATTCCATAATGTAAACCGCCCATCGCTTCCATTGGCTTAATGGTTGAACCGGGAGGGTATACACCTTGTACTGCACGGTTATAAAGAGGCTGATCTATATTGTCACGTAGAGAACTATAATCTTTATGATTAATACCCGTCACAAATAAATTAGGGTTAAAGCTTGGACTTGAAACCAACGCAAGAATTTCACCAGTACGCGGGTCTATCGCAACAATTGCACCACGTCGACCAGCGAGTTGTTGCGACGCGACAACTTGCAAACCATAATCTAATGATAAATAGAGATCGTTACCACGGGTTGGGTCTTTACGACCTAAGTGACGCAAAATATTACTATGAGCATCTGCTTCTACAGACTCATAACCAGGTGTTCCATGAAGTAAATCTTCATAGCTTTTTTCTACACCAATTTTACCAATCAGGTTTGTTCCAGCGTATAAATCTTTATCAATACTTTTTAATTCTTTATCGTTAATACGGCCAACATATCCAATCACGTGAGCAAATAAATCACCATGTGGATAATAGCGCGTCATTTGGGTTTCAATTCTAACCCCGGGGAACTTGTATTTAACTTCACTAAACTTGGCAATATTTGTCTCGGTCAAATTCAGTTTAATGGCCACACGTTCAGTTTTACGTGCTGTTTTAATGCGGCTTTTAAAACGATCTACATCTTCTTGAGTGAGTTCTAAAATAGGCTGTAATTGTTCAATAACGGTATCAACGTTCTCAACATCTGCTTTACTTAATGTTGCGGTAAAAACAGGGTAGTTATCTGCCAGTAAAACCCCATTGCGGTCATAAATATAACCACGAGCAGGCGGAAGGGGTTGTAGGCGAATACGGTTTTTATCCGATGCCGTCGAGAACTCATCATAATGAAAAATTTGTAGATAAGCGTATCGGCTGGCTAGTACCAATAAACAGATAATCACAAGCCCTACGGCAAAAAATATACGACCTCGATAAATGCGCTTTTCTTGCTGGATATCTTTTAAAGGAAAGTGCTGTTTCATACGGATCGACTTAATGACATAGGGTGAGAAAAATAGCTGCTTATTCTAACGCAAGCGCACTTAAAATATCGCATATTTTTCAAAGTTTCAGTGAAGAGGCAAATTGGCTTTTTTGACTTTGTAGACAACAAAATTGTAGAGTCTTGTATATAAGAACCAAAATAATTCTGTTAAAGTCTCTCATTCAATAGAATAGGGTTGTTCTCACCATACGATTAGGGAAAATGGAGAAAATAATGAGAAAAATTTATCCCTTACTTGCAGTTTTGACAGTAAGCAGTTGGGCACATGCGCAAGATTACTCATTTCTTCCAGAAGCAAAATTAGCAGATCATAAAGCATCTACCTGGAATGTAGGCGCCGGTTTTACACAAAAATTGTTACATCTCAATGGTGAGTGGGTAAATCCTTATGGAATTGCTTACGCAAAAGTTGGTGCATTTTTAAATGGCGATAAAACTGCTGGAGGGCAAGTCGGATTCCGCTATCCGTACTACCTTACTGGAACAGATAAAAATGGTTACTATATTGGCTTTTACGCTGGACATCTTGATAGCAAATCGGTTGATGGAGATTATAAATCTCGTTTAGGTGCTGGTGTTGATTTGGCATATGTATTGTTGAATTCAGAAAGAATTAGTACGTTTAGTGTGGGTATCGGCGCAGCGGAAAAATTAACGGACCAGAATGGTGATGTTGCTGCAGATACTAAACCACAAATTCAATTTTCTTATTCTCTAAGTTTTGGTTTATAAAACAAAGCAGTTTATCGTTAACTCGCCATAAGCAGAGCACAAATAAATACGAGAGTCTTACATGTTAGAGTACGTCAGCGGATTGTGGCAGACCTTTTTACACAGACCTGATTTTTGGGCCGTTTTGAGTATCATTCCGGTCACTGCCTTTGTCACATGGGCACATGTGTGGATGGCTTTAAAAATGGTGTTTTACCCAATCAAGTTTTGGGGATTTCATTTAGGTCCTTTACCAGTCGGCTGGCAAGGTATTGTGCCACGTAAAGCTGGACGTATCTCTGGAATTATTACCGATAATACTTTATCCAAGTTAGGTTCTTTGCGTGAGTTTTTAGAGGCAATGGACCCTGAAGACATGGCGCGTATTATTGGTGAGCAAGTCGGATTTGAACTTGAGCATTTGATTGATGAAGTGATGATCGATCGTAATGCAGTGCTTTGGGAAAATTTACCTTATTCGATTAAACGCCGTATTTATGCTCAAGCGCATAAGCAATTACCAGGTGTACTTAGAGAATTAGTGACTGAGCTGACTATGAACGTTGAGTCACTGGTTGATATGCGTGAAATGGTGGTGAGCCAAATGGAAGGTGATCGCCGTTTAATGGTACGTATGTTTTTAAAAGTTGGACAAAAAGAAATCAACTTTATTTGGCATATTAGTGCACTAATCGGGATGTTCTTTGGTGTTTTCCAAATGGTGGTCTGGTTTGTGGTGCCTTGGCATTGGACAGTACCGTTTTGGGCGTCTATTTGGGGCTTTTTAACTAACTGGATTGCAATCTGGATGGTATTTAACCCGATTGAACCGCATTACATTCGTTATCCGCAAATATTTAGATTAACAAAAGATCGTAAGTTCCCTTGGATTGTACCTGTTTTACGAATTGGTACTTATAATGTTCAAGGGGCTTTCATGAAGCGTCAAGAAGAAGTTTCAGAAGTCTTCTCAAGCGTAGTGACAGAAGATCTGATTACGTTAAAATCAATTATGACAGAAATGATGTATGGTTCACGCAAGGACAAAACGCGTCGTATTGTTAAACGTCATATTAACGAAATCATGGAAACTCCACTTGTTCGAACATCTTTACAGCTTTCTTTAGGCCCAAGAGAGTATGCAAGGTTAAAGACGGACTTGATTGATCGTTCAATTGAAATTACGATGGGACCGGTATGTGACCCTGCACTAAATGCAAGCCGGGCACAGAAGATTTTTCAAATGTTTAAAGAGCGTATTCGTGAACTAACACCAAAAGAGTTTCAGAATTTGTTACGTCCAGCATTTCAAGAGGACGAGTGGATTCTTATTGTACTAGGTGGGGTAACCGGATTTATTGCTGGTACAATACATTTGTTTGTGGCTTTCTTATAATTCGAAGTCGGGCAGGATCTATTGAAGATCAATGAAACTAAATCTGCCAGACCTCACATTCATTGTTTTAAATGAGGATGTTTTTTATGCGCATTATCTTACTCGGACCACCTGGGGCAGGCAAAGGTACTCAGGCTCAGTTGATCTGTAAGCGCTACAATATCCCACAAATTTCAACCGGTGATATGCTCCGTGCTGCAATTCGTGAAGGTACTGAATTAGGTTTAAAAGCTAAAAGTGTGATGGAATCTGGCGGTTTAGTTTCAGATGAACTCATTATCGGTTTAGTAAAAGAACGTATTGCTCAACCTGACTGCGTGAATGGTTGTATTTTCGACGGCTTTCCACGCACTATTCCTCAAGCAGAAGCTTTGGAAAAAGAAGGGATCAGCATTGATCATGTAATCGAAATTGATGTACCTGATGAAGAAATCGTAAAACGTCTTTCTGGTCGTCGTCAGCATCCTGCTTCTGGTCGTGTTTATCACGTTGTATACAATCCACCTAAAGTGGAAGGTAAAGATGATGAAACTGGTGAAGATCTTGTTCAACGTCCAGATGACCAAGAAGAAACAATCCGTAAGCGTTTAGCGTCTTATCACACTGAAACAGAACAATTGGTTGGTTTTTACCAAGGTCGTGCTGCTTCTGGTGAAAACGCGCCAACTTATGACAAGCTTGATGGCTTGCGTACAATTGAAGATGTACAAAAAGATTTGTTCAACATCTTAGACAAATAATTTAATATTATTTGTAATACCGAGCCCTCTTTGTGAGGGCTCTTTTCTTTCATTAAGTGCAGGAGAATGATTTGAAAATCATTTTGATTTTGGTGGTATTGCTGAGTCTGGCACTATTGTTATTTTTACTGTATCAAAGCTACAAAATGCTGAGAAAAGTACAAAAACAAGCGAAAGAAGAAAGAAAACAGCAAAAGCGTTTAAAGTAACCAAATTGGGTATAAGCTATACCCAACTTTTATTCTGCCTCAATATTTTTAACCGCAATTTGTTTTTGAGCACCAAACTCAAAGCGGTCCGGCCAGTTACATACATCAGCAACCACGCACTCTGAACATTTTGGTTTACGGGCAATACAGCAGTAACGACCATGTAATATCAGCCAGTGATGTGCATCTAAAATAAATTCTTTAGGAATGACTTTTACTAAGCGGTGTTCAACTTCAAGAACATTTTTACCTATTGCTAAGCCCGTTCGGTTTCCAACACGGAAAATATGGGTATCGACAGCCATTGTCGGCTGACCGAATGCAGTATTTAAAACTACATTGGCTGTTTTACGGCCTACGCCTGGCAAAGCTTCCAAATCTTTTCGGTTACTTGGAACTTCACCGTTAAACTGCTCCATTAAAATCTTACAGGTCTTGATAACATTTTCGGCTTTTGCGTTATAAAGACCAATCGTTTTAATGTACTCTTTTAACCCGTCTACGCCTAAGTTATAGATTTTTTCAGCGGTGTTCGCAACAGGATAGAGCTTATCAGTTGCTTTGTTGACACTAACGTCGGTTGCTTGCGCCGATAACATAACGGCAATGAGCAATTCAAATGGTGATGAATACTTTAATTCGGTCTGTGGAGAAGGTCTTTGTTCACGAAGGCGTTCAAAGAAAATTTGAATCTGCTTTTTCGTCATATTTTTGACGGCCATTCAGACCTCCTGTAATTGAATGAGTTGCTGTTGTAGTTCATCAACTTGAAGACGCTTTTTGGCATCTTCTCGAACACTGAGCTGCTTTTCCAACTTTTTAATTTGTGTACGAATTTTCGCTAATTCAATTGTGGTTTTTGCATCGTTTACAATCGCTTCTTTTGGCTTCTCGATGAGCTCAATTGAAGGTAAATCATCAAGTGCTTGAGAGAACTGTGCAAACAGCTGGGTATCTATTTCAGCACGTACAACAGGGCCTTTACGGTGAATACGGCGTTTTTCTTCACGTTGAATATGCGCGTAATAACGTTGTCGTAAATCATTTTGTTCCGCAATGCGTTGCTGTTCGCTTGGCAATGCTTGAGTGTCTTCGACTAGATCAATACAGTCAACTGGGCAGGGTGGAATACATAACTCACAACCTGTGCATAGATCAGTCAAAATTGTATGCATGAGCTTACCACTACCAATAATGGCATCTACTGGGCAGGCATTAATACATTTTGTACATCCGATGCATTCATCTTCGCGAATAATTGCCTTCATACGTTGTGGGCGTCCATCCGCCTGTACAGGCCAGACACTCGTTTCAGCAGGTAACAATGGGCGATTTAATAATTGTGCCAGTGCATCGGCCACTGGCTGTCCACCAGGAACACATTTATTTGCTTCTTCACCTTCAGCAATGGACTTTGCGTAAGGTAGACAGCCGTCACGGTGCCCACACAGACCACATTGTGTTTGTGGTAATAACGCATCAATCTCGCGTATGAGAGAAATAGATGGATTCATAGAGGAAAATAGCTTGCTTAAAACGATGCGATAATGAAGAAAAACCTAAGTAAGGTCAATGGATTTTAACGAATTTATTGGCTTTTTGATTGACCTAAAATGTCGCCAATATTGCACAATAATAGATCAATAAAAGTGAAAAGATAAATGACTATTATTGATTGTTAGACAGTTTTTCTAAAAATAAGTTTATGATAATTAAGAAAAATAAAATAATTTAAAATAACTATTGTTAAAATTGATGGAAAGGGATTTAATATTTTGCTGCTAAATGATGCATTTTAAAATGTATTGCACCAATTTAATTCATTACTATGCTGAGGACCGTGCATTGAAATATAACAACCTGAATGAATTCCTGAATTACGTGCAAGCGCGTGATCCGCATCAACCTGAGTTCTTACAAGCTGTCGAAGAAGTAATGACGAGTTTGTGGCCATTTATTGAAAAAAATCCAGAATATGCCGAGCAGGGGTTGCTAGAACGTTTGGTGGAACCAGAACGTGTGATCCAATTTCGCGTTTCATGGATGGATGATCAAGGGCAGACTCAAGTTAACCGTGCTTTCCGTGTTCAATACAATTCAGCAATTGGTCCATTCAAGGGGGGGATGCGTTTCCATCCGTCGGTCAACCTATCTATTTTAAAATTTTTAGGGTTTGAGCAAACTTTTAAAAACTCACTTACAACTTTGCCAATGGGTGGAGGAAAAGGTGGTTCAGATTTTAACCCTAAAGGTAAATCTGATGCTGAAATTATGCGATTCTGTCAGGCACTTATGATTGAGCTTTACCGTCATTTAGGTCCAAATACCGATATCCCTGCTGGAGATATTGGTGTGGGTGCACGTGAAGTAGGTTATATGGCTGGCATGATGAAAAAGCTCAGTAATGACACGGCATGTGTGTTTACAGGTAAAGGAATTTCATTTGGCGGTAGCTTAATGCGCCCTGAAGCAACAGGCTACGGTACGGTTTATTTTGCAGAAGAAATGCTAAAAACACGTGGGCAGTCTTTTGCTGGTAAAACCGTTTCGATATCTGGTTCTGGAAACGTTGCGCAGTATGCTGCTGAAAAAGCAATGTTCTTAGGTGCAAAAGTGGTTACGCTATCGGACTCAAATGGTACCGTTTATTTAAAAAATGGTTTTACAGATGAGTTGCTTGCTGAAGTTATGGAACTCAAAAATATCCAGCGTGGCCGTATTTCAGAATTTGCTTCTAAGCATGGCTTTGAATATTTTGAAGGGAAGACGCCTTGGCATATTCCTGTAGATATTGCCTTACCATGTGCAACACAAAATGAATTAACTGGCGAAGATGCCAAAACGCTCATCGCTAATGGGGTAATTTGTGTGGCTGAAGGCGCTAATATGCCATCTACACTTGAAGCTGTTGAGCATTTTATTGAAGCTAAGATTTTGTATGCGCCTGGTAAAGCTTCTAATGCAGGTGGGGTGGCAACGTCTGGTTTAGAAATGTCTCAGAATGCGATTCGTTTAGGCTGGACACATGCTGAAGTCGATGAACGCTTACATGCAATTATGAAAGATATTCATGCCAATTGTGTTAGATACGGTACTAAAGAAGATGGTACTGTGAATTATGTAGATGGTGCCAATATTGCTGGTTTTGTAAAAGTTGCTGATGCGATGCTTGCACAAGGTATCTATTAAAATATAGAAATAAAAAAATCCGATGCAAAAGCATCGGATTTTTTTAGTCTAAAACTTATTTTTTAGGCTTTTTAACGAGTTCTTGTTCTACAACCATATCTAACACATCTGCTTGGCTAGATTGATCTGCTGCTGGATTTTTCACTTCAAAACGTTTTACACGTAAGATTACGCGTTGGTTTGGATTGTGTTCAAAACCTTCGATTTGACCATAATATAATGACCAGTTTTTGTCAGCGTAAGTTTTTACGCCTTTGTCATCATATTTAACTTCACGAACTTGCAAGCAAGTTTGTGGTGCAACACCCGTACAAGATTTAGTTTCTGGCGCTACTTCAAGGAAAACAGTTTTACCTTCAGATTGATATTTTGCTTCAGGTGTCATTTTACCTGTGAAAGTATATTTCTGGCCTTGAGCATCAGCTACTGTCAATGTTGGTTGATCAACATTTGTTGTATTGAGTTCAAATGGAATCGCACGTTTTTGGAACAGGCTGCTAGAGAATTGTTCCTGTTTCATTAAAGCAGGTTCACAAGCCATCATAGTTGACATGACGTCAGTCGTTACAATCGTATTGTTTTCAACTTTCCAAGTGGTGCCTTGGCGGTTACAACCTGTATCAATCGATAAACGGTCGTTTGTAAAGTTAAGAACAATCGGCTTTTTAGTATTCTCAGGTTGGTATGACCATGAATAATCAGTTAAAGCTTGAGTATTAGTTGCTTTTGCGCCTTGGAAAATATGCTTTTGACCTGCTTTATCTGTCACGCTTAAGATTACCTGACCATTGTTATTACTAATTTCGATTGGCAATTTCGCTTCACTAAAGATGCTATTAGACAATTGTTCTTGTTTCATTAAATCGTCTTGGCAAGCCATCATTGTTGATGCAAGTGGAGAAGTTACAAGTTGGTTGCCTTCAACTTTCCAAGTACCGGCTTGGCCATTACAGCCAGTGTTAATTGCTAATTTACCGTCTGCATTAAAGTTAAGAATAAGTGGTTTAGATGCTTTTACATTTTGATAAGTCCAAGCATATTCACTTAAAGTAGTAGCCAAATTTTGTTGTTGCTCAGATACAATTGGAGCTTGAGTGTTTGAAACTGTTTGACACGCCATCAAAGAAAAAGGTAATAACGCAAGAATTAAATATTTAATTTTCATTTAAAAAAACTTCAAGTAAAAAAAACAACAGCACTAAGCTTAAAACATTCTTAAAAAAAGAAAATGTAAACATTTGATTGTTTCGGTTTTTAAAATGTATAAGTTTGTAAATTATTCTATTTTTCAACAAAAATAGTGGTATACCCCGCAAAACGGGGGTATTTTCCAAAAATTAATCAAAGCGGTATATATCCATACCTAATGAGCCCATTGTGAAGCTACTATGAACAATCGTAAAACGATGTCCCGTACCCATAGCAAAAAACAAAGGTGCAAAATGCTCAAGTGAAGGATGATTACGTTTCACAAAAGGCAGGGTTTGCCACTCTAGTACACCATCATAGTCTTGATGACTCAGCTTACTGACTACTGTATTTCTAAAAGTTGAAGCCCATTCAGGTACTTTCGAATTGTCACCTTGCCAAGACAGTTCAGCAAGATTATGGGTAATACTTCCAGAACCGATCAGTAAAATTTGTTTTTCACGTAAAGGTGCCAGCGTTTGGCCAATCCGATAAATTTCCTGTGCAGTTAGGCCCATAGGTAAAGAAATTTCAACGACAGGAATGTCTGCTTCTGGATACATATGTAAAAGAGGCATCCATACGCCGTGGTCACGAGGGCGAGTGCTATTGGCATGTGCGACAAAATGAGCATCTGCTAACAACTTCAAAATTTCTTCTGCAAGTTCGGGTTGACCGGGGGCACTATAGCGAATTTCATACAACTCTGGCGGGAAACCACGGAAGTCATGCCAAGTTTCCGGACGAGTCGAACTACTTACTTCCAGTGCTTTACTTTCCCAGTGAGCAGACATCACTATGATTGCCTTTGGAGTAGGCAGATTTACACTAAGACGATGTAAGGCAGGACCCACTTGTTCTGGATCAAGTGCAAGCATGGGTGAACCATGTGAAATAAACAGTCCGGGAAGGGTTTGTAGTTCCATTTCATTACACCTGAGTTGAAAAGCAGAATAATAGTCATTATGCCAAAATCAGGACATGTTAAAAGTATCCTGATTTCAACGTATTGTTCTTAAAATGAAACGTTTGTTCTTTTTATGCACGGTGGTAAGGATGATTATGATTAATACTCATTGCTCGGTAAAGTTGTTCGATTAATAAAATACGTACTAAAGGGTGCGGCATGGTAAGTTTTGAAAGTGACCAGTGCCAAGCAGCGGCTTTGCGTACTTGATCTGACAAGCCATCTGGGCCACCAATAGCGAGTGCCACATCATTACCTTCAAGCATCCATTGTTTCATGGTGTCTGCTAGTTTTTCTGTACTGAGCTCGCGTCCACCAACTTCAAGAGCAATTAAGGTTTCATTCGGTTTTAAAGCATTTAAAATACTTTCACCCTCGATTTGACAGTATTTTAAAATATCTGCTTCTGAATCATTTTTACCGCGTTTTGCCATTGGGAGCTCAATAACCTGAGTTTGAACAAAAGGCTGGATGCGTTTGAAATAATCTTCAAAACCAGTAAGTACCCAAGCAGGCATTTTTTGACCAATGGTCAGAATACGAATTTTCATGTTGTCTATTCAGTCAAAACAGCTGGCACATTATACCTGAGGAGAGGTTAACTGCGGGGGAGTAAGTGGGCATAAAAAACGCAGTCCAAAAAACGGTGTTGGACTGCGATCAAATGATCATCTGTCTGGAGTTCAGATGATCATAGAGAATAAAAACAAGGCTATCTGTGACATAAGATAGACAAGAGCAAATAATAGAATTAATTACTCTTACTTCTTATTATGAGGATGGTTGGATATTTTTCAATCAAATTGTGTAACAAAAAAAAGAGAGCCGAAGCCCTCTTTTTTTATATTTAAATTAGTGACGCGCTGCTTTTGAGCCTTCCACCGGTTTTACAATCGGTGTTTTAGGTAAAGGCTTTGGCATCGAAGTTAATGCTAAAGGTAAGATTTCATCAATGCTTTTCACAGCTTTGATTTCTAATCCTTCTTTCACATTGTCTGGAATTTCTGCCAAATCACGAACGTTATCTTGAGGAATAAAGACGAGCTTGATTCCACCACGATGTGCAGCAAGAAGTTTCTCTTTCAAGCCACCGATACGCATCGCACGACCACCTAGACTTGTTTCACCTGTCATTGCAATATCTGGTCGAATCGCAATTCCAGTAAATGCTGATACAAGTGCAGTTGTTAACGCTAAACCAGCAGATGGACCATCTTTTGGAGTTGCACCTTCAGGTAAGTGAACGTGTACATCAGTTTCTTCAAAGCGAGATGCTTCAATTCCAAGTTCATCGGCACGTGTGCGTACTACAGTCATTGCTGTGGTAATTGATTCTTTCATTACATCACCGAGTGAACCAGTTGTAATGAATTTACCTTTACCTTTAACAGCTGCAACTTCAATAGTAAGCAATTCACCACCTACAGAAGTCCATGCCAAGCCATTTACACGGCCTACTTGTGCTTCATCTTCGGCCATACCAAAGTCAAATTTATGTGGACCTAGGTATTCAGGAAGATTGGCAGAGGTAACGTCAAGCTGTAAGTTTTTAGATTTTTTACTTACTGCTTCTTTTACGACTTTACGTGCAATTTTAGAAACTTCACGTTCTAAATTACGTACACCAGCTTCACGTGTATAACGTTGAACAATGTCACGAATCGCTTCTTCATGAATAGTTAACTCTTTTGGACGTAGGCCATTGTTCTTAATTGCTTTAGGAACAAGGTAACGCTCAGCAATGTTAACTTTTTCATCTTCGGTATAACCCGGTAGACGAATAACTTCCATACGGTCCAACAAGGCTTCTGGAATATTCATGCTGTTTGCAGTACAGATGAACATCACTTCAGAAAGGTCAAGATCAAGATCTAAATAGTGATCGTTGAACTTACTGTTTTGTGATGGATCAAGCACTTCAAGCAAAGCAGAAGCAGGATCACCACGGTAGTCTTGTGCCATCTTGTCAATTTCGTCGAGTAAGAACAATGGGTTCTTCACACCAACTTTTGTTAAAGACTGCACGATTTTACCTGGCATCGCACCAATATAAGTACGACGGTGTCCACGAATTTCTGCTTCATCACGTACGCCACCAAGCGCCATGCGAACAAATTCACGACCTGTTGCTTTCGCTACTGATTCACCGAGTGAAGTTTTACCAACCCCTGGAGGTCCAACCAAGCAAAGGATAGGGCCTTTGAGTTTTTTCACACGTGATTGAACAGCTAGGTATTCAACAATACGATCTTTAACGTCATCAAGACCATAATGATCGGCATCAAGAATCTCTTGCGCTTTGTTCAGGTTAATACTGACTTTGCTCGCTTTGTTCCATGGCGTATCTAGAATCACTTCTAGATAGTTACGTACCACAGCAGCTTCACTAGATGCAGGCTGCATTGCTTTAAGTTTACGGAACTCAGCTTCGGCTTTTTTACGTACGTGTTCAGGTAAATCAGCTTCAGCAAGACGTTTCTCTATTTCAGCAACGTCATCTTCAGCACCGCCATTCATATCGGAAAGTTCACGTTGAATGACTTTCATTTTTTCATTTAGAAAGTATTCACGTTGGTTCTTTTCCATTTGGCGTTTTACGCTGTCATGTAAAGTTTGCTCAATTTGCTGTTCAGCAGATTGATTCATCAAGTAGTTCATCAACTCTTGCAAATGAGCTTCAAACTCATCGTACTCTAAAAATTTCTGCTTAATTTCAATATTTAGAGGCACACGAGTTGCTACGAAGAACATCAATTGCAATAAGTCTTCTATTTTGTTGGCAGCAGCAACCAGTTCACGTGCATTACGTAATTTTGCTTCTGCATATTGAGCAAATAAGTTACGTAACTCTTGTAAACGAGTTTCTTGCGTTGCCTTATCTACATTAATCGTCATTGGACTTAATTCATGTTCGGCAGTCAAATAACTATCTTCATCGATAATTTTTTTCAACTTAGAACGATGTAAGCCTTCAATAAGTACTTTAATGCAGTTTTCATCATTTTCATGATTAACTACTTGTACAATCTTAGCGACTGTACCGTACTGGTATAAATTGTCGTGATCAATTTCTTCTGTAAGCGAATCTTTTTGCGCAACTACAAATACTAAATTGTCACTGTTACGAGCCACATCAACTGCATTGATCGATTTTTCACGACCCACAAATAGCGCAATTTGCATGTGTGGATAAACCACCACATCACGTAAGGCTAATAGTGGTAATACACTTGGAACCTGAGGCTCTAAGTCAGTTTTTTCATTCATAATAAGTTCAGACATGGGCACTCCTAATGAGTGACAACGAGGTTGCCATGTTTTTTATAGTGATGTGTATTTTAAAAATTACAAGGGCATGACAATAGAAAATGTTGAAAAAAGGACTAATTTAGTCAACTTTTTTTTAAAAATGTTATGAATCAATAGATTAATTCTTAAGAAGAATAAAATTTTGTAGAGCGGCTACTCATTTTTACTTAATAATTCTTCTTCTCTTACTGGAGCAAGACTTGTTTGTAAGTAAAATTATTTGTTTAGTTTTAATTTTAAAATACATATTTTTATTAAGTATATTTAAATATTAATTATTTATATCATTTGTCTGATATTAGAATAATCATACTATAATTTATAATATACAACTGTATTTTTATAATATATTTTAAATAAAATTAGATATTATTTTTAGAGCTAATATTCTATTTTTTTAAAGTAAAATTGATTTTTTAAAATATTTATATTTAATTAATTTGATAAAAAATAAACATTTATTTAGAGCTATTATTCTATTTTAAAATAAAGTTACTTATTATTAACAAAAACAATACACAATATTTATAATTTAAATTTTATTTAGGTAATTCAAAAACTTAAAATTAATTATAGAAATATATTTTGTGATTAAAATCACAATTTTTCTTATCTTTGTTTCGGTTTTATATTTACCCTTTAAATTTATTCAATTAGGATGCCGCCTCTTTTTTTGGGGCCAAAAATTTTAAAAATGTATTTGTACATTTTTATTGGTCGTTGAGTTCGGTATTTGTCTGAGAAGTTTTATGAATAAAGTTTACAAGGTCATTTGGAATGCTTCGATTGGAGCATGGGTTGCAACCTCTGAAATTGCAAAAAGTAAAACAAAGACTAAATCAAAAACTTTAAATGTATCAGCGGCAGTTTTATCGGGTGTAATTTGTTTTGCTCCAAATGCTTTTGCTGGGACAAATACCGAAGGGGGAATAGGCCAAGGAACATCCATTTCTGGTACAACTTCATGTCGTGAAGGAAACGCTAATACGGCTAATCAAAAAGATATTGCTATTGGCTGCGGGGCACAAACTCAAGACCGAACTGGCTCTAACATCGCAAATCGTAATAATCCATATAATAATTCTACCGGTGCTTATGCTGGCGCAATGAAACAAGGCGGAGCAATCAGTGTTGGTACGGGGGCTGTAGTTGAGAAAGGCCTAGGAACAGCAATAGGTTCTTATGCGACGACTCAAGGTATTTCAGGTGTTGATGCAAGCCGTATACAAATACAGGCGAATAGCCAGACCGACTTATACAAGCAGTGTAGTAGTAACAATAGTTCACAACTTATTCAATGTTTAGCGCCAAATAGACGTGTTAATATAAGCTGGTAAATAATCTGCTATATAAAAGTAATCCTATTTCTTAGGATTACTTTTATGAGTTATAAAAATAAGAAAAATCATAATAAATCTTTTTATTTATTTGAATTTTAATGATTTTTATAAAATATTTCGTATTTAAAATATATTAATATTTCGGTGAAAGATATTAATATATTGAAAATATTAAATTTCCATCAATACAACTTAGCTAAATTTATATTATTTTTATGTAAAAATAATATAAATATCAGCAACTTGTGTTTTATTTTTAGCAATTAAAGAATTTGAATGATAAAAAACATCTTGATTGTAAAAAAATGTAACAACAGTCTTTTTAATGTTTAACGTTAAGAAAAATTAAAAAATTGATTAAATTACTATTTTTTTTTTAAGTATGGAAAAAGTTAACAATATTTATCACTTGTTGTGACTTTGTTTGATTTTGATATTTAAAAATGTGATTTACTTCTCAAAATAAAAAAGATATTTTCACAAAAAATAAGCAATTTAATTGTTTTGATTGCAAAACTTTACAAATGTAAGCGTTAAGTTTACGGGTGGGAATATGAATAAGATATACAAAGTGGTATGGAATGCTTCTATTGGTACATGGATTGTTGTATCAGAATTAGCTAAAAGCAAAACGAGAACTGGTTCTGTTTCATCCTCTTCCGAAATAACTGGTTCGCAAAATGAGATTGTTTCTAAAGAAAAGAAATTTAGACCTAAGGCACTTGTATTATCTATCATCTCCTGTTTAGCCGTTTCACATGTGTGGGCTGACTACACAAACTTGTATGGTTCAATTATCGATACAAGTCCAACCATTAGTAATGGTATTGCAATAGGAGCAAATACGGGTACTCCTGCTACTGCAAATGATTCTAATGGATTAGCCGTTGGATCAAGAGCAAATGCCAGCGCAGCAGATTCAACTGCATTAGGAAATTATGTAAATGCGACAGGGGTAAACTCAACAGTAGTTGGTGGACAAGCTAGTGCTGCTGGTGCGCAATCAATTGCACTTCAAAATAACAGTGATGCAGATCTTGTCGCAGAAGGTTTGGCAACAGGGTCATCTTTTACAGCAGTTGATAGTGCTTCTAGCTACAGTGTCGCAATTGGTGCGATGAGCCAAGTTGTTGGTTCAACAGCAGCAATGGCAATAGGGAAAAATGCTCAAGTTAACAGTGGTGCAAATAATGCTACTGCTATTGGTAATACAGCGACTGTAGACACAAATGCGGTTGATGGTGTTGCTATAGGAACTAACAGCTTAACCTCAGCAGCAAATAGTGTAGCGCTCGGGCCAAGATCAACTGCGAATGTAACAAATTCAGTTGCTTTGGGTGCAGGATCAACAACTACGGTACAAAGTGGCAACTCATATATAACAAATGTTGCAGCATCTACGACAAATGGTGTTGTTTCAGTGGGTTCAGCAACAAATACTCGACGTATTCAAAACGTAGCCGATGGTGCTGCCGATTCAGATGCGGTTACGGTTGCTCAGTTAAAAGATGTAAACAATCGTGCTGTGGGTAATACGACAGCATTAGGTGGTGGCGCAGCATATAATCCTGCAACAGATGTATATACACCACCAAGTTATACAATAACAAAAACAGATGGAACGACTTATACTCCTGTTAATACCGTGTCTGGTGCGCTAACTAATTTAAATAATGAAGTTGTTAAACCTATTACTTTTGCTGGTAATACAGGGAGTTCAGCAAATAATTTAGGTACAACACTTAATATCACTGGAGGAGGTTCAACTGCTGGAACCTATTCTGGAAATAACTTAAAAACGGCTGTGACTGGTAACACAGTTAATATTCAAATGGCTGATGCACCTGTTTTCTCTGGGACAGTTACGGCTGGAAACTTAACTACTGGAGGTTCATTAAATGTTACTGGTGCAAGTAACTTAAATGGCGGTGCAAACCTTAATAATCAGAAAATTACCAATTTAGCAGCAGGTACGATTTCTTCTACCTCTACAGATGCAGTAAATGGTAGTCAGTTAAATACCACAAACCAGAATGTAACCACTGCTCAGAACACAGCAAACACAGCGGTGACTAATGCGGCAGCAGCTCAAAATACGGCAAACACGGCAGTCACCAATGCTGCAGCAGCACAAGCGACAGCAGATAAAGGCCTAAACTTTAGTGTTAATGGTGGTACAGCAGACAATGTGAAGCTGGGTGAAACGGTTAACTTTGCCAATGGCACCAACACCACAGCAGTATATGACCCTGCAACCAATACCTATAAATACAATGTCAATGACAATATTGCATTAACCAATGCAGGTAGCTTAACAGTTGGGAATAGCAAGGTTGATAACAGTGGCTTAACCATTACTGGTGGTCCAAGTGTAACCACTGCAGGTATTAATGCGGGTAATCAGAAGATTACTAACGTTGCGGCAGGTACTATTTCATCTACATCAACAGATGCAGTAAATGGTAGTCAATTAAATACCACAAACCAGAATGTAACCACTGCTCAGAACACCGCAAACACAGCAGTAACGAATGCGGCAGCAGCCCAAGCGACAGCAGATAAAGGCCTGAACTTTAGTGTCAATGGTGGTACGGCTGACAATGTGAAGTTGGGTGAAATGGTTAACTTTGCAGATGGAACCAACACCACAGCAGTGTATGATCCTGCAACCAATACCTATAAATACAATGTCAATGACAACATTGCATTAACCAATGCAGGTAGCTTGACGGTCGGTAACACCAAGGTTGATAACAGTGGCCTAACCATTACAGGTGGTCCAAGTGTAACGACTGCAGGTATTAATGCTGGTAATCAGAAGATTACCAATGTTACAGCTGGAACTATTTCTGCTACATCAACAGATGCAGTGAATGGTAGTCAGTTAAATACCACAAACCAGAACGTGACCACTGCTCAGAACACCGCAAACACAGCAGTAACGAATGCAGCAGCAGCCCAAAATACGGCAAACACGGCAGTGACCAATGCTGCTGCTGCCCAAGCGACAGCAGATAAAGGCCTGAACTTTAGTGTCAATGGTGGTACGGCTGACAATGTGAAGTTGGGTGAAACGGTTAACTTTGCAGATGGAACCAACACCACAGCAGTATATGACCCAGCAACCAATACCTATAAATACAATGTGAATGACAACATTGCATTAACCAATGCGGGTAGCTTAACGGTAGGTAACACTAAAGTTGATAACAGTGGCTTAACTATTACTGGTGGCCCAAGTGTAACGACTGCAGGTATTAATGCGGGTAATCAGAAGATTACCAATGTTACAGCTGGAACTATTTCTGCTACATCAACAGATGCAGTGAATGGTAGTCAGTTAAATACCACGAATCAGAACGTGACCACTGCTCAGAACACCGCAAACACAGCGGTGACGAATGCGGCAGCAGCCCAAAATACGGCAAACACGGCAGTGACTAATGCTGCTGCTGCACAAGCGACAGCAGATAAAGGCCTGAACTTTAGTGTCAATGGTGGTACAGCTGACAATGTGAAGTTGGGTGAAACGGTTAACTTTGCAGATGGAACCAACACCACAGCAGTATATGACTCAGCAACCAATACCTATAAATACAATGTGAATGACAACATTGCATTAACCAATGCGGGTAGCTTAACAGTAGGTAACACTAAAGTTGATAACAGTGGCTTAACTATTACTGGTGGCCCAAGTGTAACGACTGCAGGTATTAATGCGGGTAATCAGAAGATTACCAATGTTGCGGCAGGTACCAATGCGACTGATGCTGTCAATGTTAGTCAGCTTGATGCATTAAGTACCTCAAGCAACAACAAGACTGATGCCTTGGGCAACAGCACAGCCAACAATCTGGGCGGTGGTGCAAGCTATGACAGCACTACAGGTGCAGTAAGCTCACCAACTTATGTCACTACTAAAACTGATGGTACAACAGTTAATGCCAACAATGTCGGTGATGCCTTAACTAACCTGAATAATGAAGTGGTTAAACCGATT
>NZ_JAVIMT010000015.1:0-50380 GCF_031196675.1 Acinetobacter sp. 148
TAAATTTCGCTCAAATAAACTTCGAGTAATTTAAACCAATCAATCAATGAAAATTATTTCGATTAATCAATCAGTAAAAATCCACACAAGTTGTTCTTCAATTCTCTTAATGATTTTTCTGCTCCTCATCAGAGACAGAATTCAACGCAATACAAAACCTTCATCTTAACCCTGTAAGCTAAGATATTCTCGTGTATCGCGTCGGGATGAGTGCATTATAGGGAAAAAAAACCGGTACGCAAGCACTTTTATAAATATGCGCGCTCGACCGGTTCTTTTTCAGCCAAATAAAATTTTAAAAATAATTAAATAACTGATTTATATAGTTAATTTATTTTTGAAAATTTTTGATTTTTATATCTACTATCTTTATAGGCTGTTTTGGTACGTTTTGATGCATGCCATAGTTTGATGTAGGAGCCTGAACAATACGGTCAACTACATCCATTCCTTTGACCACTTTACCAAAAACGGCATATCCAGGATTTCCTGGTGAACGGTTAAGAAAGTTATTGTCTGCAACGTTTATAAAAAACTGGCTAGTTGCTGAATCAGGATTTGAAGTACGGGCCATCGCCAAAGTACCTCGTGTATTGGCAATACCATTTCCCGCTTCGTTTTTAATAGGTGCTCGTGTTGTCTTTTCCTGCATGTTCGCAGTCATTCCGCCACCTTGAGCCATAAATCCTGGAATGACACGGTGAAAGATGGTCTCTTTATAAAAACCAGATTTTATGTAGCCTTTAAAGTTATTCACACTCATTGGTGCTTTATCATCGTATAACTCTATTTCGATGTTGCCTAAATTTGTTTGCATCTCAACTAAGGTATTCGCCCACACTGAGTGACTACTTACTCCTAAACACAACAACATCAGTAATTTTTTCATATTGCCCTACAACAACTTTATAAATAATTAACCGTTAAATCTAATCGCCTACGGCAAACAATTCTAGTGAGTATTTATTAATAGCTTTATATAGCTTTTATATTAATCCACGTTCCACGTGAAACATGGATTAATCAGCTTACTTAACTATTTTTATCCCAAAACTTTCTAAAGTTTTTACTAATTTCGATTGTATAACGTTTTGCTTTTCTAGAAATCGGAGTCAGGTTAATAAAGCCATGAGTCTGATCCGGAAATTCTTCATAATGCATTTTCACACCATTTTGTCTTAACTTATGGCTATATATTTTAGCTTCATCATGTAAGACATCATGCCCCGCTGTAATCACAAAAGCGGGTGGGTTTTTCTTTAGATTGCCATAGGTAGGTGAAATTATTGGATCATCAAGTTCTACATTATGATGCGTTGCATAATATTGAGTGACATAGTCAATATCAGTATTTGTTAAGACTAACCCTTCGTTATAAGCATAAAATGAAGGATGTCTGCTTTTGAAGTCGACTGTAGGATAAATCAATAATTGTGCCTGCGGAGCATAAGCTTTATTTACTGATCTTTGCGCCACGACAGTACTAATATTTCCGCCAGCACTATCCCCTGCGACAGCAATTCTACTTTTTAATATTTTTAATTGTCTGCGGTTTTGATAAACCCAAGCTAATGCATCTTCACACGATTGAATTAAATGTTGTGGTGAAACTTCAGGTGCTAAAGGATAGTCGATACTGAGCACCTGTACTTTTGCATATTTTGCTAATAAGCGACAAACCTCATCATGAGTATCTAAACCACCTACAACAAAACCACCTCCATGATAGAACACTATTAAGGGCAGTTTTTTATTAGGGGCAGGATGATAATGTCTAGCAAAGATAGTCCCGCTTTGTAGGGGTAACCGAATATCCTCTACTAACTCAATATCAGTTGGTTTTTGGCGTATGGCCTGCATTTGTGCATCGAATGCTCTTCTTGATTCAATTGGGTCTGAACCAATAAATCCCACTCTCCCCTGTTTAATTTGCACAGCCATCATGCATTTCGTAAATGAATCGAGATCTGGATATTGATAAGAGTATCCTAAAATTTTAGCGAGAGACTCTTGAGCTAGTCGAGGTAACCTATCGAGTGCTCGAGCAGCAGGACCTTGCCCCTTATCTAGCAATGTTTGAATTTTTTGATTAAATGCTGTCATGCCTGTCTCCTTGAATCCCTCTTATCCTTCATATTTTCTACAGAATTCTTTGTTGTTTGACTATATTCGCATACAACTCATGCAATCAAGATACAAAGGTAAAAACCAATCTACGCTAATCTGATTTATAGCAAATGTCATTAACAAATCTGTCGTTTAAAACAGGACTTTTTTGCCAATTATTGTTAACAGACAAAAAGAGGTACTGCTATGTCAGCAAAACTAGTTGTTACTTTGTTAGCAACCAGTCTTTTAACTGTAGGCTGTGTTGCTTATACAGATGATCCTTATTATCGCGGTGGTTATGGTTACCATGATCATGATGATGATCGTTATGACCGTAACGATGGACGTCGATATAATGAGTGGGAACGCAAACGTTGGGAAGAGCGTAAAAGATTATATGAACAACAACGCAAAGATATTCGTGAACAGCAAAAGGATCGTCGTGAATGGGAAAAACGACACCGTGAATGGGAGAAGAAACGCTTAGAAGACCGAGATCATGATCATAGAGATTATCGTCATGATGACTAAACATACTACTTCTATATAAAAAGCCCCAAAGCAATAAGTCTCTTGGGGCTTTTTTGAGGAATATAAATTCTCTCTAATTTATAGAAAAATGAGTAGCAGCTCATTTCATATATGTATCGGCATCTTGAACATATACGTTCTATAAACTCATATCTCTTATTTTTAGCAGCAAATTACTGAGCAGTTGCAGAACCTGAAACTGAACCAGAAGCGCCAGCATCAACTTGACCTGGTTGAGCTTGACCAGAAACACCTGCATCTACACCAACACCAGCTTGTACGCCAGATGGGCTAGCACTTGTTTGAGCAGAACCAGAAGCGTTTAAACCAGCTTCTGATGCACAACCAACAGCTGTAAATGCAACACCAGCAAGTACTACAGAGATAAGACCTAATTTTTTCATGATAGCTTTCCTTTCATTACGACAAACATTTAAATGCAAAGTTCATCTTCGCGCTGCCTATAATTCACAATTTTTTTTCTCAACGTGCGTATCATTGGTTGTCTTTTGTAGTAATAGCGGTACAAATTCTGCAATTTTTTATTAAAATTACTTTCTTAAATCAACTATATTATTTTATAAATGAAACTATAGATAAGCACTTGTTTAATTTTATCAATTTTTTATTTTTTCTCTGGTTGACAGATATATTCAAAATATTTCCCTTTATAGAAACGCAATACAAGTTGCGTAGATTGTTACAGAGCTTTTTGACTTTTAAAATCGATTTCTCTGTAAAAAAGCCGTGAATTGGCACGGCTTTCTTGAAAGTTAATATGGCTTAAACATTAGATTATGGCCACTGCATTTCACCTTTTACCACTTTAGCACCGAGCTCTAAGCTATCAAGACTTTGAAGCGTTGGGTATTGCTTCTGCATGAGCTTGCTCAGCTCAGTAGCATTTTTAGTTGCTTTAGCTGCTTTTTCATAACTATTTAAATAGTTAATCGAAAAGTTAACAGCATCTAAACCTTGTGGAGCTCCCTCAACCATATGAGCAGGTACAACAATTTTAGGTTGTAGTGCTTTGATGCTTTCTAAAGATTGAATGACTTCCACACGATCTTTGGTTTTAGGTGTATCTGCCATCCATAAATGAATACCTGAAGATACCGGAATACCACCCACAACTGCTTTTGCAGAAGGAACCCATAAATAAGTAAGCTCTTTTTTACCTTTAATTTCGATTGACTCATTCTCAAGTTTTAAAGTTTTAGCAGTGTAAGCTTGAGGCACAATAATTCGGCTAGGTGCATTTGCACCCATTTGTGGCCCCCAATATTTAACTTTAAGCGCTTGAGTATCCTGAATATGCTTTACTGTTTCCGGCGTAGCAATGATCTGTACATTCGGGAAATACTGTTTAAATACATCTAAGCCGAAATAATAATCCGGGTCGCCATAGCTTACGAAAATAGTTTTTAATGTTTTACCGCTATCGAGAATATTTGCAGCAATACGTAATGCTTCAGATTTTGAGAATTGTGCATTAACCAGTAAAACTTCTTTATCGCCTTCTATTAAGGTTGAGGTGACACCAAAGTGCTCTGGTTTAGCCAGAAAACTCTGAATTTTCAGATCTTGAGCAAGAGCTGACTGAGCCATAGTTAATGCCGTAGCAGTAGCAAGTGCGGAAGCGGATAATTTAAATAATTTCATTAGGTATTCTCCTGTTTCATGAAGAACACTTTAAATTGCAATTTATGTAAGATAAACGCACTAATTTAAGATAAACTGTTGCATATATTGTAATAATAGCTAGACATATGGATACTTTAAAAGCCATTCAGGTCTTTGTTTCTATTGCACAACACGGTAATTTAACTAAAGCCGCAGAGCATCTTAATTATTCTCGTGCAATGGTTTCGCGTTATCTTGAGCACCTTGAACATACGTTCTCAACTCGACTATTTCAGAGAAATACCCGAAAAATATCTCTTACACCCGCGGGTGAAAAAGCCCTGCTCTACTGCGAAAATATTTTACAGCAGCAACAACTTTTACAAGAACTCGCAGCACCTGAACAACACAACGGTACAATCCGTTTTACATGCGGATTATTTCTATTTGAACTTGGGGTTGCGGAATGTATTCGGCAATTTAAGAGACAGCATCCTCATATTCAGTTTGATGTGTACCTGACTGAAAGCACGATGGATCTTATAGATGCACAAGTGGACTTGGCACTACGCATTACTCAAAAAGTCGCAGATGGTTTAATTGCACGGCCAGTTTGTCAAATCGAATCCGTTTTCTGTGCTCATCCTGATTATTTAAAACAGCACAGTCCCCTACTCCATCCTCGTCAACTCATTCAACATGAATGTATTGCACATCATAGCCAACATCAATTCTGGACACTTTTTGATAATGAGCAACAACCTCAGAACTATCCTCTAAATGTCACTTTTAAAAGTAATGATGTGAATGCACTTTACGATATGTGCTTACATGCACAGGGAGTCGCAATGTTGCCTACATTATTAGTTGAGAAAGATTTAAAAGAAAAACGCTTAAAAGCTTTATTTAAAAATTTTACGGCCCCCGAGTTAAGTTTGTCGGTCGTGTATGCTTCTAGACAACATTTACCCCGAATCACTCAAGAATTTATAGCTTTTATGATCGAAAATTTAGATTTTTACTTAAAACCGCAAAATTAAAAGCTTTAAATTACCGTGTACGCTTGAATTTTTAGGCAATGCCCATACTTCATCCCTATTAATGAATTACAGCATATGCATGGCAGTTCAGGTTTTACACAGTAAATACTGATGCCAAAAAGGACTGTACATGTTTAAAAACCCATTTAAACGGAGATCATCAATGGCTAATGAGCAAAACGAGCAAGCTCAAGACATTCAAAATGAGCAAGTTGAGCAATCTAACGAGCAAACTCAGGCTGAAGGTGTAGAGCAAGCAAACGACGTTACCGTTGAATCTTTACAAGCGCAAATCACTAAACTAGAAGAAAATCTTAAGCTTGAAAAAGCTCGTACTGCCAATGCAGTTTACGAAGCACAAAAAAGTGTAGAGCGTATTCAGCGTGAGTCTGAGAAGCATAAAGAGACTGTGCTTGAGAAATTTGCAAAAGAATTGTTGGACTCTGTCGACAATTTAGAACGCGCAATTCAGGCAGCTGGCGATGAAGAAACGCCTGTACTTGAAGGTGTTAAGTTAACCTTAAAGTCACTTTTAACGACTCTTGAGAAATTTGGCGTTGTAGAAGCTGATACTCAAAATGGTTTCAACGCAGATTTACACCAAGCTGTTGGCATTGATCCAAATGCAAAAGCAAATGAAATCGGTACCGTTTTACAAAAAGGCTATACCTTAAATGGCCGCTTATTGCGCCCTGCTATGGTTATGGTTGGTCAATAAAATGAGCAAAAGCAAAGCATCTCTTTGCTAAAAGCCCAAGAATTTGAGAGTTTTTTGATTTTTTTTCATAAAAATGCTTGAAAAAAACCGATTGACTCTCATATCGAATAACAAGCAAAAACATTGCAACAGAATTTTAGAGGAACACACCAAATGGCAAAAATTATTGGTATTGACTTAGGTACTACCAACTCATGTGTTGCTGTACTTGAAGGCGATAAAGTAAAAGTAATCGAAAACGCAGAAGGCGCACGTACAACTCCATCGATCATTGCATATAAAGATGGCGAGATCTTAGTGGGCCAAAGCGCTAAGCGTCAGGCAGTAACAAACCCTAAAAATACATTATTCGCGATCAAGCGTTTAATTGGTCGTCGTTATGAAGATCAAGCAGTACAAAAAGACATCGGTCTTGTACCTTATAAAATCATCAAAGCAGATAACGGTGATGCTTGGGTTGAAGTAAACGATAAAAAACTAGCACCTCAACAGATCTCTGCTGAAATCTTGAAAAAGATGAAAAAAACTGCAGAAGATTATTTAGGTGAAACAGTAACTGAAGCGGTAATTACCGTTCCTGCTTACTTTAACGATGCTCAACGTCAAGCAACTAAAGATGCGGGTAAAATCGCTGGTTTAGATGTTAAACGTATCATTAACGAACCAACTGCTGCTGCACTTGCGTTCGGTATGGACAAAAAAGAAGGCGACCGTAAAGTTGCAGTTTACGACTTAGGTGGTGGTACATTCGACGTATCTATCATTGAAATCGCGGACCTTGATGGTGACCAACAAATTGAAGTGTTATCAACTAACGGTGATACTTTCCTTGGTGGTGAAGACTTCGATAACGCGTTAATTGAATACTTGGTTGAAGAATTCAAGAAAGAACAAAACGTAAACTTGAAAAACGATCCACTTGCGTTACAACGTTTGAAAGAAGCTGCTGAAAAAGCAAAAATCGAGCTTTCTTCTTCGAATGCAACTGAAATCAACCTTCCATACATCACTGCTGATGCGACTGGTCCTAAACACTTAGTGATCAACGTAACTCGTGCAAAACTTGAAGGTTTAGTTGCTGATTTAGTTGCTCGTACTATCGAACCTTGTAAGATTGCTCTTAAAGATGCTGGTCTTTCGACTTCTGACATCTCTGACGTCATCTTAGTTGGTGGTCAGTCTCGTATGCCACTTGTACAACAAAAAGTACAAGAATTCTTCGGTAGAGAGCCACGTAAAGACGTGAACCCTGACGAAGCAGTTGCAATCGGTGCTGCAATTCAAGGTGCTGTATTGTCTGGTGACAAGAACGACGTATTGCTTCTTGACGTAACACCTTTAACTTTAGGTATTGAAACAATGGGTGGTGTATTAACACCAATTATTGAGAAAAACACAACGATTCCTGCGAAGAAATCACAAGTGTTCTCTACTGCTGCTGATAACCAACCAGCGGTAGATATTTCAGTTTACCAAGGTGAACGTAAGATGGCTCAACAAAACAAATTGTTGGGTAACTTCCAGTTAGGTGACATCCCACCTGCTCCACGTGGTGTGCCACAAATTGAAGTATCTTTCGATATTAACGCTGACGGTATCTTGAAAGTGTCTGCAAAAGACAAGAGCACTGGTAAAGAGCAATCGATCCAGATTAAGGCAAACTCAGGTTTATCTGATGCTGAAATCGAAGCGATGATTAAAGATGCAGAAGCAAATGCTGAAGAAGACCGTAAGTTTGAAGAACTTGCAAAAGCTCGTAACGAAGCTGATGCATTAATTTCAAGCTCAAACAAAGCTGTTAAAGATCTTGGTGACAAAGTAACTGAAGATGAAAAAACAGCGGTAAATACAGCAGTTTCTGAACTTGAAGCAGCAACAAAAGAAAATGATGTTGAAGCAATCAAAGCGAAAACAGAAGCTTTACAAAACATCTTAATGCCGATCACTCAACGTGCTTATGAACAAGCGCAACAAGCTGGCGGTGCTGAAGGTTTCGACCCAAATGCATTCCAAGGTGGTGATGCTGGTCAACAAAAAGCAGACGATGGCGTTGTAGATGCTGAGTTCACTGAAGTAAAAGATGACAAAAAATAATTTGTCTCTTTAAAAAAGACCGCGCGAAGGCGCGGTTTTTTATTATTTACAAAAAGTAACAATAATATTTTTATATATTTCCATGAACTTAATAGGCATAATAGTCAATTATAAAAATTAACTATTTATTATTTATAGATATTTTAAAAAATTAAAATCACTGTTATGAAATCCATTAATTTTTCCATTAATGCCAAACACATGTATTTATTTATTCTCTTTCTTTAGCAAGTTCACAAAACAATCGCTATCTCTGGTCATTTTTATCACTTTGACGAATAAGGATTACATCCTAACAATAAGAATTTATTTATATTTTTATTTTTGCCATGAAAAAATTTCTATGGTGGGGAATAAGTTTATACTTCAGTATAAGCTTACAGGTAGCTGCTTTTGCTCAAAGCAATTTATCAAATATTTCTTTTAATCAGCCTTTAAAATATAGGATTGATTATATAGATCCACGTTTTGAATTAACGAAAGAACAATTTATTCAAATTGGTAAAGAAGCAGCTGAAATTTGGCAAAAAGAAACTGGGAAAACCTATTTTATTTATGATTCTCAAGCAGAGCTTACTATTAATTTAGTATTGGACAACCAACAAGCTACTCAAAATGAAAGAAAAAATAGTATAAATGAGCTATTAAAGCAGCAGGAAGAATGGAAAGAGAAAAATAAAGCTATTCTTTTATTTAAACAACAAATTGATCAGGAAACCTCTCTTTTGAATAAAGAAAAAGAGAATCTCAAGTGTAAATTCGAACAATATCAAAAAGATGTATCTCTTTTTAATCAAGGAAACTATGGGCAATTTACTCAAAGCAGTTTGAACAAACGCCAAGCTGAGTTAAGCCAGCTTTCGTTAGAATTACAAACAAAGTTTTCTCAACATAGCAATAAAATAGAAATGCTTAATAGACAAATTAAGCAAATAAATCAACAACAAAACCTGCTTAATCAATCTATTGAGCAATTTAATTTGAGCACGACTTCTGGCTCAAAGACTTTTCATAAAGGCTTGTTTAGTCAAAACCAAATTCAGATTTATGGCTTTACTTCATTCGATGATCTGCGCCTAACACTTGCTCATGAGTTTGGACATGCATTAGGTTTAAAACACACCGATGATCCTAAATCTTTGATGTACCCTCTTTTAAGAGAGCAAGATATTCATAACTTCAAATTAACAAATTCAGATTTAGATCTATTGGCAACATTATATGGTTCAAATGACGAAAATCATTAAAACTAACTGATTAAATAAACTAAATAAAATAAAAACTATTCAATTTTTACTAAAAAATAATTTGGCATTTGGTAAAAAATAATGAGACGAAAGTCTCATTATTTTGTCGAAATTGTATATTTTTTGATTGATTTTTCATTTTATATTCTTATAATACGTTTTTTTTCAAATCTCCCCCCTTTGATTATGCGTTTAACTTCTTTGTTATTAGGCATGGCCTTTGCTTTTTCTAATTTTCAGGCTAATGCTAATCTTGCGACTCCCCTACACACCCAAGTTCAGCAAAAAAATGTTCAACATTTGACATATAAAATTGCTGAAGTTGACCCTCGTTTTGGTTTAAGTCAAGAGCAATTAATCCAGATTACACAGCAAGCTGCTGATATTTGGAAAGAAGGTACAGGTAAAAATTACTTTACTTATGACCCAAATGCAAAGTTAGAAATTCGTCTTGTATACGATGACAGCCAAAATCGTTCAGCAGAGCGTCAAAAAATCGCTTCTCAGTTCAAACAAGACCAAAAACGTGTAATTGATGAGCAACAACAAATTAAACAGTTGAAGCAAAATTTAAGTCAAACTCAATCGGATCTTGAAAATAAAAAACAGATCTTAAATGAGAAATTGAAGAATTTTGATCAACAGATGATGCAGTTTAAGGAAGGAAAATTAGCACCTGAATACACTGCAAAATCACTTTCGAAAACTCAGAAAGATTTACAAAAACAGACAGTTGCTTTAAAGAAAGATATCGCTGCTTATAATCAGCAAGCTGCAGACTTAAATAAAAAGGTTACTCACTTTAACCAGATTAATGATGAATTCAATCAATCATTAAATCAGTTTAAGCAAAATGCCCAAGCTGATGTATTTAAGAAAGGTATTTATAACGGTAAACAAATCATGATCTATGAATATAGTTCTATTGATGATTTACGTTTAACGATTGCTCATGAATTAGGCCATGCACTTGGCTTAAAACATAGTGATCAACCGGGTGCTTTAATGTACTCAGTTCGAAAAGATAGCGATAAAAAAAGTAATATTTTAACTGATGCTGATCGTGATCTATTAAGCGCTTTACCTCAATAATTAGATACTGAACTCATACGATGTATCTATTTTATAAATAGATACATCGAAATTCATGTCAAAGTCATGTTATTGTGGTTGTAAGAGCCGTCTAAAATAGAATGGAGATCAAGATGAGTTATTATCATATCCTGATTGAAGTAAATGATCATATTAGTACGATTGAGCAAACTCGAGATATCGAACTATTTGATATTATTGAACTTAAACCTTACCTTCATTCTATTTTATTACCTTACTTCAATGAGCAAGAAATTGAGCTTGAAGATGAAAATATTGAATATAAAGATATTTTACATCTGGAAGTTAAGCAGACATTATTGCCTATCGAGCACCTAATTGAAGAAGAACAAAAGCAGCTACCAAGTGATACAGATGTCACAATTACTGCTTATGAAATCTTTAATGACCGTGATTTAAGCCAAGATGTTACCTCAGTTATTTTTGATATATTGGAAGCAGTTAAACTAGATCAATCTATAGTTTAGCTGTTTAATAAAAAAGGTCTGCATATGCAGACCTTTTTTATTTAATATTTTATTGCATCATTTTTCGTGCTTGTTCTTGGCGAAATGCACGTAAAATTTGTTGCCCTGCCCGTCCTGTTGGATTTAAACCTAAACGGGTTTGCTCCTGACGAATAGCAACACGGGTTTTATCGCCAATCAATCCATCAACAGCACCAATATCATAACCACGATTAATCAAAAATTGCTGAATTTCGCGACGCTCTGCACGTGAAGTACCAGGATCATCAGTTGGCCAAGAGCTAACAAATGGACCTGCTCCTCTTAAGCGATCAGACAAATGTGCAATTGCCAGCCCGTAACTTTCCGCAGCGTTGTAACTATAAATAGCATCAAAATTCTTAAATACTAAAAATACTGGTCCACTTGGTCCTGCTGGAGCCATTAAACCGGCTGGCGTACTACCAGACAAAGGACCTTGTATTAGTGGCGAACCATCAATCCGTGTTACTCCTCGCGCACTCCAACTGCTTAATGGTTTTTTCGAGCGTCGTCCTTCTCCATCAATTGACATGCCTGCTGGAATTTGAACTTCAAAGCCCCAAGGCATACCCGTCTGCCAACCTGCTTTATTCAAGAAATTAGCCGTTGAAGCCAATGCATCTGCAGTACTCGATACTAAATCGCGTCGGCCATCTCCATCAAAATCAACCGCTAAGCGTTCATAAGTTGATGGCATAAATTGAGTATGACCAAATGCTCCTGCCCATGAACCTTTAAGTTGATCTTCAGTTAAGTCACCACGCTGTAAAATACGCATTGTGGCAAAAAACTCGGTACGGAAATAACTTTGCCGGCGCCCTTCACAACTTAAAGTACCAAGCGCTTGTAATAAAGGATATTTTCCAGAGATATCACCAAAATTACTTTCAACGCCCCATACTGCTACAATGGTTTCAGCAGGCACACCATACACTTGAGAAGCACGATTTAAAACATCCCGGTGTTGTGCAAGTTTTTGTTTTCCAAGTGCAACACGTTCTTCATCTACCAGACCAGACAAATAATCCCAAATCGGTGTCGAAAACTCTGGTTGGTAATTTAACTTATCAATCACCGAGTAATCTGGTGTTAAATTTTGCGTATAGCGATCATAAGTGCTACCTGAAACACCAGCAGCAATAGCCTGTGAACGTAAATTTGCCAAACAGCTCTGGAAATTATTATTAGGCGTATAAGTATCACTATTCGTTACCGGAACAGTCGCATTACTAGATATTGTAGAACCATTAATTACCAGCTCTGCTTGAGCCTGGGTCATCGCCAAAAATACAGACCCAACAATACAAGAAAAACGTCGCATATTATCCTAGTTCAATTTTTAAATTTAAATTTGTAAGTACCATACCATTATGGACTCAAATTTTTCAGAGAGAAATCGTAAATTTGAATTCATAATTACTTCTTTAAATTCATTTCCAGAGTTTTAAATTCAAATTTCCCCTCTATTTTTGAATTTAAAACTTTCCTCACAAGATGAATTAATTTTTAAATTCAAAATCTGCCCTCTAATTTAAATTCAAAAACTTCATTTTAAATTTAAAAATCCAAGCCCCATCCACTTGTGGATAACTCATAAAACCACACACCTAAAGTGCCTTACACACTATATTCTTTATGCTTTTCATAACTCTTGTGAAGTACAAACCCTTGGCTACTCATGAATATACGTTTTAAATTTAAAAGTCAGGCGCAGTTTTGAATTCAAAATATCATTCAGACGACATACATCTTTTTAAATTCAAAACAAACACAAGCTGGAGTACCAGATTTAAATTCAAACTTTAAGTATTGGGGATAACTTATTTTAAATTCAAAAACTCTCAAAACAACTTATTTCATTTTTAAATTCAAAATTAGGGCCTATATTTAAATTCAAAAGCTCAACAAAAGTTATCCACAGTGAGCAAATAACAGGTTTTTAATATTTTTTAAATTTAAAAGACAAAAAAAAGCGATCCGAAGATCGCTTTTTAGAAAATTTAACTTATTTAAATGATCATATCATCTGTTAAAGCGAGTGGTTCTGGCAAAATTTTCGCTAACTGACGGCATAAATTCGTCAATTCATTACTATCCACAGGCATTAACGTAATGTGACCTAACTTACGGCCAGCACGTTCCGATTTGTTATAAAGGTGCAGATGAGCGCCATTTAGTGCTAAAACATCTTCAGTTTTAGGATGCTGACCAATAATATTGATCATAACCGTTGGTCGAACAACGTCTGTTGACCCCAATGGTAGTCCTGCAACAGCTCGAATATGATTTTCAAACTGTGAACATACGGCACCTTCAATTGACCAGTGACCTGAGTTATGCACACGTGGTGCCATCTCATTTGCACACAAGCCTTGTTCTGTCACAAATAACTCTAGAGTCAATACACCGACATAGTTAAGATGATTCAACAAACGCGTAATGTAGTCTTGAGCAACAGGTTGTAGAGCTTCACTATTCGGTGCAGGTACGATTGAGTGAGACAAAATACCGTTGTGATGGTGGTTTTCAGCCAATGGCCAAGTCTTCACTTCACCATTTTGACCACGTACTGCAATAATCGAAACTTCGCGAGAAAATTTCACAAAACTTTCAGCCACTAAGCTTTTTGCAGGACCAAGCTCTGCCCAAGCTGTATCAATTTGGTCTTCTGAACGAAGTACAAACTGACCTTTACCGTCATACCCGCCAGTTGCAGTCTTAAGTACAATTGGTAAACCAAGCTCAGCAACAGCTTTTTTCAAGCTTTCTAGGCTATCTACAGCACGATACGGCGCAACAGGAATCGCAAGTTCATCAAACAATGCTTTTTCTGACAACCGATTTTGCGCAGTTGCTAAAGCAATACGGGGAGGGTGCAGTGTTTTAGTTTGTGTTAACACATCTACATCTGCAACAGGTGTATTTTCAAACTCAAGACTGAAAACATCAGCGCTTTCAATAAACTGCTTTAAACCTTGTTCATCTTGACTAGAAAAAACTTGGCCTAAAACACCTGCTGGACAATCTGTATTTGCTTCAAAAAAAGTACATTGAATATTTAATGGTAAAGCTGCTTGCGCCATCATACGGCCCAATTGCCCACCACCAAAAATACCGATAGTTTTATCCATTTCAGCCTCTTAAACCTGTCCCGGAATATTGTTGCTTGCAACTTTATCAGTTTGTGCAGCACGGAAATCTGCAACATTTTTTGCGATTTCAGGACGAGTTAAACCTAAGATTTGAGCAGCCATAATCGCAGCATTGGTCGCACCAGCCGGACCAATTGCCAAAGTACCTACAGCGATACCTGCTGGCATTTGTACAATTGAAAGTAATGAATCTACGCCATTTAAAATTGATGATTTAACTGGTACACCCAATACAGGTAAATCAGTTTTTGCCGCACACATACCTGGTAAATGCGCAGCTCCACCAGCGCCTGCAATAATCACTTGAATACCACGATCACGCGCAGTTTCTGCATATTCAAACAAACGGTCCGGAGTACGGTGAGCAGATACCACTTCCGCTTCAAATGGGACACCAAGTTGTTTAAGCATATTGGCAGTATGTTCAAGCGTTGCCCAATCGGACTGGGAACCCATGATAATTCCGACTAAAGGTTGGGTATCTGTTGCGACCGCGTTCATTGGCATTTCCAAAGCGTAAAAATGGTAAAAACTCGACTTGTACCAAGCCAAGCATGAGAGAAAAAGATGAGGCCAATATTATAGCTGTTTTTTCACTCACCCCAAAGCCCAAGTTTATGTGGAAAAAGCATGATTCCGATGGATTTAACAACGATCTGTCTGAAAACCCAATTTCATATAATTTTACTGGCTTCTAAATACAAAATAGACACAACCAAACAGGCATAACATAGCCCAAACATAGTCTAGCTTGAACGGCTGCTTAAATAGCAACACCATAAATGGAACAAATACAATAAGCGTGACAACTTCTTGGGTAATTTTCATTTCACCCAAAGTCCAACCTTGGTCACTCAAGAGTCGAGTTGCCGGAATCATAAAACTATATTCGAGCAGGGCAATAGCCCAACCGAATAAAATCGCTTGCCAGAATGGTGCGTGGTGCAAAAACTTAAGATGCCCGTACCATGCAAGTGTCATAAAACAGTTAGAAATAATTAACAGAACGAAAGCTAAAACCGTTGGGCTCAAAGGCACATCCTTCATCATCACGATGATGTAAGTATTAATATGGATCGAAAATATTATAAAAGATAAAACTGTAATTCAGCTTAAATCTAAAAAATAAAGCTGTACTTTTATGAACGCCTCAAACACATAGAACAACAACGAATTTTGACTATCTTTTCCAGTTGAGCCTTGCTATCGTTGCTGGCAAATTTATCAATAATGAAAACACAGTAATTCACATTAATACTGTGTACAAAAGCAGTGGAGAAGGCGAGCAATGCATCTGCATATCTTGGGTATTTGTGGCACTTTTATGGGCTCTTTAGCACTTTTAGCTCGTGATTTAGGACATAAGGTAACAGGTTCCGATTCAAACGTTTACCCGCCAATGTCTACCCAGTTAGAAAATGCAGGTATTGAACTCATGCAAGGCTATGACCGTAGCCATTTACAGCCTCATCCGGACTTGGTTATTGTCGGTAATGCCATGAAACGTGGTATAGATGCCGTCGAATACATGTTAAATGAAGGCCTGCCATATATTTCTGGTCCACAGTTCCTTGCTGATCACGTTTTACAAGGTAAACATGTGCTTGGTGTGGCGGGTACTCACGGGAAAACAACTACGACAACCATGCTCGCTTGGGTACTTGATCAGGCGGGTTTAAACCCGGGCTTTTTAATTGGCGGTGTTCCACTTGGTTTTAGTGAAAGCGCTCGTTTAGGGGGTGGCAAATACTTTGTGGTTGAAGCCGACGAATATGACTCAGCTTTCTTCGATAAACGTTCTAAGTTTGTTCATTATCATCCAAAAACGGCGATTTTAAATAACCTTGAATTTGACCATGCCGATATTTTTGATGACCTAGCAGCGATTCAAAAGCAATTCCATCATCTGGTTCGTACTATTCCAAGTGAAGGCCGTATTATTGCGCCAATTACTGAAACACATATTGATGAAGTACTTGAAATGGGTTGCTGGACACCAGTGATTCGTACAAGTTTAGAAGCAAATGAAAAAGCTACTTTGTCTGCCGAATTAATTTCAATTGATGGCAGCCATTTTAAAGTACTCGAAAATGGCAATGTTGTTGGCGAAGTGAAATGGAGCATGACAGGGCAACATAGCGTAGCGAATGCACTGGCAACGATTGCAGCCGCTCAGCATGTAGGCGTTTCGCTTGAAAAGGCATGTGAAGCTTTGTCTAACTTTGGTGGTGTAAAACGCCGTATGGAGTTACTCGGCACGATCAATGGTATTGAGGTTTATGATGACTTCGCTCACCATCCAACAGCAATCGACACGACTTTAGATGGCGCACGTAAACGTTTAGGCGAACGTCGTTTATGGGCCATTATTGAGCCACGTTCAAATACCATGCGCATGGGTAGCCATAAAGATGGCTTAGCACATTCTGCACGTTTAGCAGACGAAGTGATCTGGTATCAGCCAGAAGGCCTAGATTGGGATTTACAACCTGTGATTGAAGCCGCGACTAACCATGCCCAAGTCAGCCGTTCACTTGATGAAATTATTGACCGTATTGTCAATGAAGCAGGTGAGGGCGATGCCGTTGTAATTATGTCGAATGGTGGTTTTGGTGGCTTACATCAAAAACTTATGAGCGCATTAAAAGCAAAAGCTGCTTAACTTTCGCTCCAGATGATTCAATAAAAAACGGGTTTCAAATTGAAACCCGTTTTTTTTAGTTTAATTATTTTTTAAACCTGTTTTGGCTCTATATTTTCCATAAATTTATTCGAGATGAATAAACGTAACGTATAGACAATACCCATCGCAAACACGCTATATCCCACGTTATTACAAATAAACGGAATACATAAAATAATGAGTGCAGTAATAGGATAAAACCATTTAGTAATTCCAGATAAGCACTGAAACTCGTAAAGTATCCATATGCAGCTGGTATAAAGCACTACACTCACCGCGACAATTACACCCATGTATAAATCAGAAATATGGGCATGGTGGGTGGTGACATCCACAGCAGCAGCAAGGGCAGCACCTACCGCAGCAACACTCACAAAAACAAAATAATGGCCATAACCCCAAACAAACGGACGTACACCTTTAACATGATGATGCTGTTCACTGCGGTCAAAGTAAGCCCACCACATTGCAAACATCAACATTAATCCGCCAATCATTAAAAAAACAGCCGGAATATTAATAGATTGAGCCGCAAGCGCATCACGAATGGCATTAAAGCTACCTACGATGGATTCCCCTAAAACGATAATAGTAAGAAGGGCATAGCGCTCTACAATATGGTGAGGATGCCACGGCGTAGGCGAATATTTTTCTGCATAGATAGGAACAAATAACTCGACCGCAACTAGAAGTAAAAATAAAGGAATTGAAAGGGCATGAGCAAAGTTAGCAACAAGCCAGCCAATTTGTACCAATACGATACCTATGGCATAGCGATACGCTGTAATTCGCCGTTCAGGGTCATGTTTTGCGGCTCTCAGCCATTGGGTGACTAAAGCCAAACGCATAATCACATAGCCGACAATAATGATGTCAAAATCCTGACTATGGAACACATCAGGAATACCTGCAGCCATGACCAATGACCCTACAATCTGTACAAAGGTAAGACACCGATACAATGCATCGTCATTATCGTAAGCCGAAGCAAACCATGAAAAATTCATCCATGCCCACCACAGCGCAAAAAATACCATCAGATAACTTGGTAATGCATGCCATAGATGATTTTCAATAATTGCATGATGTAGCTGCTGACCCGCTGTTGCAATCGCGACCACAAAAATTAAATCGAATAATAATTCGAGGGGAGTTGCTGCTCTATGCGGCTGTTCTGGATCTCTTGGAGATAGGGGCCTCAAACTTAATTTTTTCTGTTTTTCTTGAGTAGTCATAAAATAACGTTCTCGAATAAAGTGCCAACACGTTAACACTTTAATATTAACGCCCCGAACACGCATTAAAAATTATCTAGCCTTACTGTCTATTATTTACTCAGAAATAAACTATATTTCATTTTTGTGACAATTCTTTATCAAGACCTTAAGCTTAATTCTTTATCATAGCTCACGTTTTTGTTCTTGTTTGGAATATGAATGTCTTTAGAAACACTCAACCTTAGCTTATTCCATGTCATTAATGGGGCTCAGGATGCGAGTCAATTTATCATTCGTCTTGCTATCTTTTTTGCTAATGATCTCCTCTATATTCTTATATTCATACTTACATTTTTATGGTTTTATGGCGATCAAGATTTAAAAAATAGGGTCATTAAATCTGTCTTTCTAACCTGTGTATCGCTTTTAGTCGGTTACGTTATTTCTCTGTTTTACCATCACCCAAGACCGTTTGTAATGGGTGTGGGCACCACCTTTATTGAACATGCGCCAACAGCGTCTTTTCCAAGTAATCATATGCTAATTTTTAGCACCATTGCCCTGTCTTATTTGTTTGCTCAGCGCAAAATAATTGGAATTATTCTTTTATTTTTGTCATTTGTGGTGGCGTGGTCACGTATTTATTTAGGTGTGCATTTCCCTTTAGATATGTTGGGTGCTTTTATTGTCGCGTTACTAGTCAACACAGCCGGTTATTACTTCTGGAATGTTTATGGTACGCCTTTAACAGCATTCTTTATTCACCTTTACCAGATTATATGCAAACCGCTTTTAGACCGTGGTTTGATTAAATAACCTCTAGAGCTTTTATGTAGTAAAACCACCACATGAAGTTCAGTTGCGTAATACAAAAAAATCTGCCATTCTATATGGACATTGGATATGTTTTATCCAAAACAGAATTTAGTTTGACAAGGGGAGTAGCCTCCTCCAAACATAACAGCAATGTTATGTGTCAGATATCGTCAATACACTTTTATTAAAAAGTCGGTATCTGAGCATCGTGAAATTCATGGTGTAGGCAAGACCTTGATCATGTTGATACAGATGTTTAATTCATCTGGCAACTGGTCGAGGTTTTTTTATGCCCAATTGCCGGATGTATGGAGGATTTATGGAAACAATCGGCAATTTATGGCTGTACGTAGCATTCTTTGGCATAGTCATTGTCATGCTTCTGATTGACTTCTTGGGCTTTAAGCAAAAACAAGGTCAAGATGTCTCAATTAAGCAAGCTGCTTACTGGAGCGTGGCGTGGGTAAGCGTTGCAGCCTTATTTGGTGGTGGTTTATGGCTTTACCTACAACAAACAGTTGGGGTGACCTTAGCAAACCAAAAAACCATGGAATACTTTGCAGGTTACTTACTCGAAAAGTCCCTCGCAATTGACAACGTTTTCGTCTGGTTAATGATTTTCGCAGCGTTTGCTATACCGGCTGCGCTACAACGTAAAATTTTGCTCTACGGCGTATTAGGTGCAATCGTACTGCGTACCCTCTTTATTTTTATTGGTGCATGGTTCGTTCAAGAGTTTTCTTGGGTACTTTATATCTTCGGTGCGTTCTTGGTATATACAGGCTTTAAGTTCTTAAAAGGCCAAGAAGAAGAAACCAATATTGAAGATATCAAGCTTTTAAAATGGTTACGTAACCATATGCGTATTACGCCACAGCTTGAAGGTGACAAATTTTTTGTACGCCAAAACGGTTTATTATGGGCAACACCGTTATTTCTAGTTTTGATTTTGGTTGAAGCTTCAGACGTGATTTTCGCAGTAGATTCTATTCCTGCTATTTTCGCGGTAACTAGCGACCCGTTTATTGTTTTAACGGCGAACTTAATGGCAATTTTAGGTTTACGCGCAATGTTCTTTTTACTTGCTGGCGCTGCGACTAAATTGCATTACTTGCCATACGGCTTAGGCATTATCTTATTGTTCATTGGTGCAAAAATGTTGTTGCTTGATGTATTCCATATGCCAATCTGGATCTCATTAAGCTTTATCGTCATAGTGTTAGCAATCACTGCTTACCTTTCTCTACGACACAACAAAAAGCAATTGCAGTCTTAATTCATCACAACAAGGCATCTACACGTGAGATGCCTTGTTATCTAAATTTTCAAAAGAGACTGTACTTTAAAAAAACAGATTAATATCATATGCCAACTTAAATTTTATCTTTCCTAATCAGAAACATAATAGATACCAGCTAATCGGTATTTTATGCCGAACATACTTATTAAAATGTGTGGAGTCTCATGCGTTCTAAAAAAATTAATCTTGTCGTGGTACCGTTATTACTCACGGCATGTAGCCATAATGATGGTCCTTTAGTACAAGACGTATATAACAACCAATATGACTGTGCTCGCGACTGGAATAATGAAACATGTAAACAAGAAAATAGCTCAAGTGGACATGGGTCTAGCTATGTTGGAAGCCGCTATTTAGGGCCTGCGTATTATCAAAATAATCGGGAAGTTTCTTACCACGGCAATACCTTACATCCTTACAGCAATTTGAGTGTAGGCCGACCAATTATTTCAAGCACAGCGAAAAGTTCGTCTTTTTCATCCCCAATTCGTGGTGGTTTTGGCCGTAGCGGTTTTTCTTTCGGCGGCTAAGTCTTTAGGCATTCACTTAATATGAAAAGAATAATATTTACTCCACGACCAGACTGGCAAGTGGAGCATCAAAATATTGGTTTTGATTATTTTAATTTACCTTCTCTTGATGGCTCAATTTACTGGTCTGAAGGAGTTGCTTATGAGTTTACCCTTAAACAGATTGAACAACTGGAAGATGCGGCAAATGAACTGCATCAGATGTGTTTATCGGTAGTAGGAGACCTCATTCAACGGGGCGACTATCCTGCTTATTTTCAAATTCCAGAAACAGCTATAAACCATATTGAACATTCATGGAAACAAAATGCCCCTATGCTGTATGGCCGTTTTGATTTCGCTTACGATGGGCGAAATATCAAAATGCTGGAATATAACGCCGACACGCCGACTGGCTTACTCGAAGCCTCTGTCGCGCAGTGGCTGTGGATAGAACAAGTCTCAGGCATTGCAAACCGAGATCAATTCAATAGCATTCATGAAGACCTGATTAAACGCTGGAAGACAATTTTACCGCGTGGTAGCCATGTGCATTTTGCTGCTTGTCAGGAGGCTGGAAGGGAGGACTGGGGAAATCTCGAGTATTTGATGGATACCGCTTACCAAGCTCATCTACAAGTTTCCGAGCTTTCTATGGAGAACATAGGTTGGAACAGGCAAGATTTTGTTGATCTCCATAATCAGCCCATTCAAAACATATTTAAACTCTATCCATGGGAATGGATCTGGGAAGAAGCATTTTCTCAATATATCCATCCACAAACACAGTGGATTGAACCTTGCTGGAAAATGTTACTTTCAAATAAAGCGATTTTGGTTGAGCTTTGGAAGCGTTATCCAAACCATCCATTATTGGTTGAAACCCATACCTATGACCCGCAACAAGCTTTGTCCGGTAAATGGGTGAAAAAGCCGATTTTAGCAAGGGAAGGGGCCAATATTCGGGTTTTACAAGACGGCCATGACCAAGGCGCGGCTTCTGGTAGCTTTTATTTTGATGACTATGACAAATATGGTTATGTCGTACAGAAATGGGTAGATACCCCATTATTTTCAGGACAACTACCTACTCTTGGTTTATGGATGGTTGGACATCAATGTGCAGGCATGTCTATTCGTGAAGATTGTTATGACATCATTGGTAATGATGCCCACTTTGCAGCACATTATTTTGTCGAGTAATAAGCGAATAGAGATTTAAAAAAGCACTGTTTAGGTGCTTTTTTATTGTGCCTTCGACGCAGTCAATCAGTGCATTTTAAATATATAGCGAATAATCAATGTTCGCTTTTAAAGCTAAATTAGAACAAAAATTCAAAAATATAATGATTTAACTCTATGTATTTTAAATTTTTTATTCTAGTTTACTTTCTTAAAATTCAATATTGGCAAGCTCTTTGCATCTCCTAAAAAGAAAAAAGCCTAGATTTTAGGGGCTCGTCAGAGCCCTGATTTTTTTAAGGAGTGATGCCATGAATGCGATTCCAACTTTAACTCCCCTTGCCATGCCGTGTAACAGCAGTTTTGAAGCAAAAGATTGGGAAATTTTATCGAGCCATTGGTATCCGGTTGCGCGTATTCAAGATGTCTCTACTGCACCTCAACGAGTCAAGCTACTAGACGTCAATATGGCGTTATACAAAACAGAAAGTGGAGAAATTCATCTGGTTCGAGATATTTGCCCACATCGTGGCGTGCCTTTAACCAAAGGTTGGGTGGATGGTGAGGAGATTGTTTGTCCTTATCACGGTCTACGCTATAACACCGAAGGGAAATGTACCCAAATACCAGCTCAGCCCGAACTGACTAAAATTTCTGATCGTTTTTCTCTAACCAAATTTCCGGTTGTGCAAAGATACGGCCTCATTTGGACCAGTATTCATGGTCGTGATGTTACTCAAGCCAATATTCCTGTGTTAGATACTTGGGATGATGCAGAACATCAAGCGATTTTGCCACCTTTTGTAGATATTGGTGGTTCTAGTGGTCGTCAGCTTGAAGGGTTTATTGATGTCGCTCATTTTGCGTGGGTACATCACAACGCCTTTGCGAATCGTGATAATCCCATCGTCCCTAAATATCACACTGAACGTACCGACTATGGTTTAAAAACGGTCTATATCAGCAATGTCAGTAACTATCCTCATGAACTAAAACATCTCGAACCAGAAGGCTTTTTATGGAAGCGTACCTTTGAGGTCTATCCACCTTTTTCAGCTGTACTTACGGTCGATTTTCCAGAAGGTGGGGTTTTAAAAATTTTAAATGCCTGTTGTCCTGTTTCAAGCAATAAGACCCGTTTATTTGTTCCACTCACCCGTAACTTTGACCAAACTGGCGATTTAGAAAAAGTATATGCATTTAATGCCCAAATTTTTGCCGAAGACCAAGATATGGTCGAATCACAAAAACCAGAAGAACTACCGCTCGATCTAATGATGGAAGCACATTTTGAAGCAGACCGTTCATCAACGACTTATCGACGGATTTTGGCTGAATGGGGACTAAGTAAACGTTATACCGTTTAAATCTTGGCTAACTGGGGTACAATCAATCGAAAAAAGTGAAAATATATAGGCTTTCCATGTCATTGATCGCAAATACCACCGTTGTGCGTGGTCGTTTTTTAGATATTCAACAAACTGTCTCTGAGCCAGCTGATATTCCAAATCAAGTACGTTATTTGGAAGATGGTGTATTGATTAGTGAACATGGAAAGATCAAATGGTTTGGTGCATGGGAAGATGCTCAACAGCATCTACCTGCTGGAGTTGAGGTTCAACATTATCCAGAACAATTGATTGTACCCGGCTTTATTGATACCCATATTCACTTTCCGCAAACCGAAATGGTGGGAGCTTACGGCGAACAACTTTTAAGCTGGCTTAATACTTATACTTTCCCAACTGAAATCCAGTTTCAAGACAAAACATATGCAAGCGAAATTGCCCAGTTCTTTGTTCAGGAACTCTTAAAACACGGTACAACCACGGCCCTCGTTTTCTGTACAGTTCATCCCGAGTCTGTTGATGCCTTATTTGAAGCCGCAGAGCGCGTTCAGATGCGTTTAATTGCCGGCAAGGTACTTATGGACCGTAATGCTCCGGAAGCGCTGTGTGACACGCCAGAAACGGCTTACAGCGACACTAAAGCACTCATTGAAAAATGGCATGGTAAGGGCCGTGCTCTGTATGCGATTACGCCACGATTTGCGCCGACTTCTACACCTGAGCAATTAGAAAGAGCAGGGCAGTTAAAACAAGAATTTCCGGATGTGTATGTCCATACGCATTTAAGTGAAAACAAAGATGAAATTGCTTGGGTGAAATCTTTATTTCCGGAACAAGCGGGTTATTTAGATGTTTATCAACATTATGGCCTGACTGGTAAGCGTTCTGTGTTTGCGCATTGCGTTCACTTAGAAGATGAAGAATGGCAATGTATGCATGATACGCAATCGGCTATCGCATTTTGCCCAACTTCAAACCTGTTCTTAGGCAGTGGTTTATTTCCATTGAAAAAAACTTGGGAAAAACAAGTGAAAGTAGGCTTAGGGACAGATATTGGGGCTGGCACATCGTTTAGCTTACTGCAAACTGTTAACGAGGCTTATAAGGTTCAGCAATTACAAGGTGATAAACTCTCAGCTTATGAAGCGCTTTATCATGCAACCCTAGGCGGAGCAAAAGCACTCGATTTGCAGGATCAGTTAGGTAACTTCAACGTCGGTAAAGAAGCAGACTTTGTGGTACTAAACTTAAAGCCAACAGCATTACAGGAACTTCGCCAGTCTAAATCTAAATCTGTTGAAGATTCACTGTTTGCATTATTCACTTTAGGTGATGACCGTAATATTGAGGCGACTTATATTTATGGAAACCGTGCTTATCAAAAAGAAACAGCCAAATAAAAAAGGCATTGTTAAGTTTTTGTTATTATTTGGAATATGTGCTATTGCGTTAAAGCGTGATCGACATATTCCGCAAAATGATAAAATTTCACAGCCATCAAAGGGTGCATGAAACGTCATTTTGCTTTAAAATTTTACCATTAACTCAGATTTTCGAGGTGTTGCTGGTCAACACCTTTTTTATTTTTTCTTTTATATCTTGTAGGAATCTGCCATGACTGTTGCAATGAGCATCATGATTTCAACCGAAGAAATTCAAGCAAAAGTCAAAGAGCTCGGCGAGCAAATCAATTCTCACTATGCAAATAGTGACAAAGAATTGGTTCTGATTGGTCTACTTCGTGGTTCTGTTATTTTCATGGCAGACTTATGCCGTACGATTACCAAACCACATGAACTCGACTTTATGACAGTGTCTAGCTATGGCGGCGGTACCACTTCAAGTCGAGACGTTAAAATCTTAAAAGATCTTGATGGTGAAATTCGTGGTAAAGACGTGCTTGTGGTTGAAGATATTATTGACTCAGGCAACACCTTAAGCAAAGTCGTGGAAATGTTGCAGACTCGCGAACCAAATTCAATTCAATTGTGCACATTAGTGAGTAAACCATCTCGCCGTGAAATTGATTTAGAAGTTAAATTTTTAGGTTTTGAAGTTGAAGATAAATTTATTGTTGGTTATGGCTTAGACTACAACCAGAAATATCGACACTTACCATTTATTGGTGAGATTGGCCTATAAATTTTATAAAAATGGCACCGCAAGGTGCTATTTTTTATATAAAGGCTGAGCTTTGAACAAAAAAGACACAAAAAGTCGCAATCTGCTACAGACAAAACAGATCACTCTACCGCACGATAGAATATGAAGCAAAATCATTAACTTCATCAAAAAAACAACTGGAGAACAAATATGTGGTCACTTATTGTTGCTATTGTGGTTGGTTTCTTCGCTGGCTTAATCGCTCGTGCTTTACACCCAGGTGATGATAAAGCAGGTTTTATTGTTACTACTTTAATTGGTATTGCAGGTTCACTTCTAGCCACTTATGGCGGTCGCTTACTTGGTCTTTATGGAGAAAATTCAGCGGCGGGCTTTATTGCTTCTGTCATTGGTGCCGTCATTATTCTCTTTATCTATAACCTAATTGCACGAAAAAGCTAAGTAGGAAATTTAATTTTAAAAAAGCACCGAAAGGTGCTTTTTTTAAGTCATTTTATAAACCTAACTCTTTCCAAACTGCCTGAATTTCTTCAGCAGAGCGCGCTCCGACGAGTTTAAATCCGTTAGCAAAAATGAGAGTAGGTGTGCCATTAAAACCTAATTTTTTCCCTAATTCCAAGTTACGGTCAATCGGGTTTGTACAGCTCGTAACCGTTGGTTTAACACCTTGCTCAATTAATTTTTTCCATGAATATGATTGATTCGGTGCACACCAAACTTGTCTAGAAACCACAATAGACTGAGGTTTTAAAGGATAAATAAAAGTGTAAATAGTGACATCTTTAAGCTTGTCGAGTTCAGGTTCAAGCTGCTTACAATAAGGGCAATTTGGATCAGAAAATACTGCTAAAACATGCTGACCATTACCTTTGACTGTTTTAATGGCATCTTTTAAAGGTAACTGTTTCCAATCAATTGAGTTCTGCCCTAAAACCAGATCTTTAGTTAAGTTCTTTTGGTCTTTTAACCGAATCATAGAGCCTACAAACATGTGCTGCCCATCTTCACCAAGATAAATAATTTGCTGGTCCAGATTAGCACTATATAGCCCAGGCATTTCGGTTTTCTGAATATTACTAATTTTCAAATTAGGATATTGTTTTTTAATATTTTCCCGAACAGTATCTACATTAGCGAAACTCAAACTTGTAGTTAAACTAAATAACGCCAATATTCCTAATTTTTTAATCATAAAACCGACTCGGAGGCAGGAGAGAAGAACATTTTAATCAGTTCAGTTAGTGAAAACAGAACTGATTACCGAGTTATAACCAAACTTCTACTCAGTTATGCCAATGTTTCACGTGGAACATAAACAGGTTTTAAGGTATTAATTTCTACTGAAATATGCACAATTTCATCATGAATCGATAAAGCATCACGAATCTGGTCTGCATTTAAAGAGATATCGTCAGTTTCAAGCGCCAAAATACAAGAAAATTTACCTTTTGCGACTTTCCAGACATGAATATCTGTAATTTCCACATGTTTCGGAAATTCAGCTATTACTTCCCGAATTTCATCAACTACAGGATGGTCCATTTCAGCATCTAGAAGGGTTTTACCTGTTTCTTTCATTAAGCCAAAAGACCACTTTGCAACTAAAATAGCCCCTAAAATTCCTAAAAGTGCATCTAAAAAATCCCATCCAAAATATTTACCTGCGAAAAGCGCTACAATTGCAAAAACAGAAGTCACTGCATCTGCAACCACATGTAAAAACGCAGCTTTTTGGTTTAAATCATGGTGATGATGCCCATGGCCATGCTCGTGATGGTGATGGTGATGGTGATGGTGATGGTGATGGTGATGGTGATGGTGACCATCATCATGAAGTAACCAGGCACAAATCAAGTTAATGACCAAACCTAAAATTGCAATTGGAATAGCTTCATTATAAAAAATTTCAATCGGGTTAAATAAACGTTGAACTGACTGAAAAGCCATAAAAATAGCCACAACCATCAGCAAAATTGCGCTGCTATAGCCAGCTAAAATCTCAATTTTCCAAGTTCCAAAGCTAAAACGATGATCATTGGAATAATGACGGGCTGCACGATAAGCAAAGTAGGCTAAACCAAGGGCCAACATATGTGAACTCATATGCCAACCGTCGGCCAGTAGTGCCATTGAATTGAAGAACCACCCACCAAATACTTCCAGTACCATCATGGACGCCGTTAAAATGGTTGCAATCAAAATACGTTTTTGTGCAAGTGGATTTCCTTCATCAAACTGATGTTGATGATGACGTGATACACTATAATCCTGCATAAAATTTAAACCCAATATACTCCCTACCAGTATATTAAATTGTACAAGAGAAAACAGATGAGTCACATTGGTCAGGATAAAAAAATTGTTAATCGTGTAAAACGACTAAAAGGGCAAATCAACAGCATTGAAAATGCGATAGAACAACCAGAATCTTCATGTATAGATATTTTGCAGCAAGTTGCAGCCATAAAAGGTGCAATAAACGGTTTGATGAGTGAATTAATGGAACAGCACTTACATCATCACGTACTTAAAGGCGCAGAAGTCGATCAAAATGAGCTAGATGAATTTTTAAAAGTTTTAAAAAGATACGGCTGAGAAAAGTACTGGATGACATAGCACTCTACATCATCCAGTTTTTTATTATTTTCCGATACAGAACGAACCAAAGATTTTGCCTAATAGGTCATCGGCACTAAAGTCACCCGTAATTTCACCTAAAGCATTTTGAGCAAGACGTAGTGATTCAGCAACGAGCTCACCAGCGTTAAATACAACAAGTTGCTCACGTGCCTCTGCCAAATAGAGCTGAGTGCGCTTCATTGCGTCTAAATGACGTGTTCTCGCAATAAATGTATCTTCCTCAGGGTGAAAGCCTGCATGCGCTGTAATCGCATCTACGAGGCCTTGTACGCCCATCTCTTGTTTTGCTGAAACTGTGATATGACGGAACCCTTGATAATCGCTTATTTCGGCTGATTGACCAGTTAAATCACATTTATTGCCAATTAACATGAGACGACGCGGTTCAATATGTTCAGCAAAGTATTCTTGAGCCAGTTTTAAGGGGTCATCGCCTTGATTTAAATCGTAGACCAATAACAACAAATCGGCCTGCTCAATTTCTTTGATTGCACGACGAATGCCTTCTTTCTCGACTACATCTCCCGTTTCACGAAGACCTGCTGTATCCGTTAAGGTGATTGGTAAACCATTTAAGCTAATTTTTTCATGTAAAACATCACGAGTTGTACCAGCAATATCAGTCACAATTGCACGCTCAACACCAGCAAGTGCATTCAACAAGCTCGACTTACCCGCATTTGGTTTACCCGCAATAACAACCTGTAGACCTTCACGGAGTAATTGCCCTTGTCGTGCAGAGGTTTGAACGGCATGTACAGATTGTTGAACATCTTCCAACAAAGCTAAAATTTTGCCATCAGCCAAAAAATCAATTTCTTCTTCTGGAAAATCAATCGCAGCTTCTACGTGCAGACGTAAATGAATCAGTTTTTCTAAAACTGTATTAATTTTTGTTGAAAAAGCGCCTTGTAAAGAACGGACTGCCGAACGAGCCGCAGCTTGAGAGGTCGCATCAATCAAATCGGCAATTGCTTCAGCTTGTACCAAGTCCATTTTGCCATTTTCAAAAGCTCGCATGGAGAATTCCCCAGCTTTTGCAGCAATTGCCCCAAGCTCAAATAAACGGCCAAGTAAGGCATTTTGAATGACAGGACCACCGTGGCCTTGAAGTTCTACAACATCTTCACCAGTAAAAGAATGTGGATTTGGAAAGCACAAGACAATGCCTTCATCCATAATACTTCCATCAGCATCATAAAACTTACGGAAACCCGCCATCCGAGCTTCAGGTAAGTTTTTTTGCGTCAGTTTTTGAGCAATATCATAAGCCTTAGGTCCCGATAAGCGAATCACGCCCACTCCACCACGCCCTGGTGGCGTTGCAATTGCGGCAATTGTGGTTTGACTATGCATATTATTCACCTAAAAACCTAAAATACAGCCAAAGAAAAATCCGCCTAAGATTACCATCTTAAGCGGATTGATTCAGCAAAAGTTCAAGGATTAAGATGCCGATTCAGCTTTACTGATACGACTTTTCTCAACACTCTTGTTAATAAACCATTGCTGTAAGATTGTAATACTATTGTTCACAATCCAGTACAACACAAGACCCGCAGGGAAGAACAACATAAATACCGTAAACATAATCGGCATAATGCGGAATACTTTCGCTTGCATTGGATCAGCTGGTTGCGGGTTCAACATTTGCTGAGCAAACATTGTCGCACCCATTATTAATGGCAAGATGAACCATGGATCCATCGCAGACAAGTCTTGAATCCAGCCTAACCACGGTGCATGACGTAATTCCACACTTTCCATGAGTACCCAGTACAAAGCAAGGAAAATTGGCATTTGTAGCAATAACGGTAAACAACCAGAAAGCGGGTTAACTTGTTCACGTTTGTAAAGCGCCATCATTTCTTGCGAGAAGCGCATACGGTCTTCACCGAATTCTTCTTTCATGCGTTGCATTTCTGGTGCAATCACACGCATTTTCGCCATAGATCGATAACTTTTTGAAGATAAAGGCCATAAAATCATCTTCACCATAATGGTAAGTAAGATAATTGACCATCCCCAGTTGCCTACAATGCTATGGAAGAATTGAAGACCTAGGAACAATAACTTCGCAATTGGCCATAACCAACCATAGTCAACAGTCTGGTTTAAACCTACCGCTAAATCTTTTAATTCAGATTGTACTTTTGGACCTGAATAAAGCTTCGCATCGACTTCCATCGAAGTACCCGCCGGAACATTAATTACTGGCGAAGTAAAGCCAATAATATTCATATGATCCGCAGACTGACGAGATTCAAGTTTAGCGACATAAGGCTGACCATTTGCTTGAGTCAGTTTAAGGTTTCCTGGAATCCAAGCACTTACAAAGTAGTGCTGAACCATTGCAACCCAACCGCCTTTAGCTTCGGTATTGAGTTTTTCTTCAGAGAAATTCGCAAACTTAAGTTTGTTGTAGTGAGCATCCGGAGTACCCCATGCACCACCTAAGAACGTACCTAAAGTGAAAATACCCTGAGAAGACTTACCTGGATCTTCCGAATTATCACGTTTCAACTGTCCAAACATCTGACCTTGCCAGTTTTGTTGGCTACGGTTAACAACTTGATGTTTGACAACAATTGGATATTGACCTTGAGTAAATGTAAAAGTTTTAATAATTTCAACGCCTTCTGGTGTCTTAAACACCATAGGAACTGTTAAAACTTTCTCAGAATGTCCACTTTGATCTTGTACCCCTTTAGCATCAGCTAAAGTATATGATGTTTTTTCAACAGCATATAATGGGCGACCACCACGACTGCTATCTGGTCCATTCAAACCAATTAAGCCAGACTGAGCAACATAAGTACGCTTGGCATCATTTTCAAGCATAACAAATGGTTGATTACTGTCTTTGCTCTTGTCGTGAGAGAGTAATTCAATACGAACAATATCACCACCTTTTGGATTGATCCAAAGATGATAAAGGTCAGTTTGTACTGAAATAAGCTGTTGATTCACAGGTGCAGTTGCATCTGTGGTTTGTGACTGCGCAATATTTGCTTGTGGCACATCGGAAGCCACTGTTGCAGTTTTAGCATTTGGCAAATCAGCAGATACTTCATGTGAACTTACAGCCGCCGCTTGTTGTTGCGGTGCAGTTGCAGCATTTCCATAATCTTTTTGCCAAGCCAAAATGAGCAAATATGCGGTGACAAACATGGCCCCGAGAATTGCAAACCTGGCCCATTGTTGCATATCTATTACCCCAAATGGTTAGAGAGATTTTGCTTCATTAAACGATCACGAAAGGGTACAGCAACATGATGCGTTTGAGAATCTATTTGATGAAACGAAATAAAACGAATTGCTTTAGGCGGTACCGGATCGTATCCAGAGCCTCCCCACGGATGACAACGGCAAATACGTTTAGAAGATAACCAAACGCCTTTGATTGCACCATGAGTTTGTAATGCTTCTAGCGCATATTGGGAACAAGTTGGGATATAACGACAACGGGGTCCAAGAAGCGGACTAATCGCAATTTGATACAGTCGAATGAACCAACGCAAAATACGAACCATTGGTCATCTCTTAATTCTGCGAGGTTGGGACAACTTTAGAATGTTTTTTCGCTAAGCGTTGTAATTTTTGCCAAGCAAAATCTAATTGTTGATATAGCTCAGCATTCGTAATCGTTTCTATACCAACTTTAGGCATCACAACAACATCTATGTCTGACCCAAATTTCGGCTGATGTAGACGAAAGCTCTCACGAGCAAGACGTTTTATTCGATTTCTTTCATGCGCACGACGCACTTTTTTCTTAGCAACAACAATACCCAAACGGCTGTTAGGCTGTTCGGTTAATTTTGCAAGAAATAAAAAATGGGGTTGATGCACTTTAAAAAGCGCACCATCAAATACACTTTTATAATCTGCAGCACAGCGTATACGAAGATCTGTGCTAAAACTGTAAAGTGCCATCACACCCAAGTCTGGTCAGCGTAACAGTATTAAACAGTTAAGCTATGACGACCTTTTGCACGACGACGAGCTAATACTTGACGACCAGCTTTAGTTGCCATACGAGCACGGAAACCATGAACGCGTTTACGCTTTAATTCAGATGGTTGGAAAGTACGTTTCATATCGAAACTCCCAAAAATGATCTTTCTATAAAGGTCCGCGATTTTATTGTGCAATGTTTACGCTGTCAATGAAAAACCGTGAAAGTTTTGTATTTAAGTCAAATTTTTAACTTTTTATCTTCTCTTTATATTTAGCCTATTTTTCTTATTTAAAAGTTATACACAAAGTAATTGTTTATTTTTATTAAGACTTTTAAGATATACACTTCTTATTTACATACTTATCAACAAACCTTGATGTGAAGTTGGTTTTGATTTGGTATATTTGAATTTAAATTCATATTTTTTAGTTATCCACAATTTGGATCACCCCTATTAAATAAATTCAAATTTTAAAATTTAAATTTATTCTTATTAGTGTGGACTTTTCTTGTGGATTTCACAGTTTTAAATTTAAAAAACATATATTTGAACTGTTGATAACTCTGTTTTTATTGTCTTTATGGATTGTGGATAAGTTTATGTGATAATTTATCCACAGGATGTGCAAAAAGTTATTCACAATTGATTTTGAATTTAAATTTATTCACAAGAGATTTCTTTTTAGGCAAAATCAAACGAAATCGTCATGACAGATGTGGATAACTTGGGTAGAATGGCGACCCCTTCTCATCAGGAAGGGTTAATCTTTAAATGATTTGAATTTAAAACGCAGACATAGGGGATACACATGCTTTGGACAGACTGCTTAACTCGCTTGCGACAAGAGCTCTCTGATAACGTCTTTGCGATGTGGATTCGCCCTTTAGTAGCTGAAGAAGTAGAGGGGATACTACGTCTCTATGCTCCTAATCCTTATTGGACGCGTTATATTCAAGAGAATCATTTAGAGTTAATTTCTATATTGGCTGAACAATTGTCAGAAGGGCGGGTGCGTCAGGTTGAAATCTTGGTAGATTCTCGTCCTGGTAGTATTTTGTCCTCTAGTGAACAGCCTGCAACAACTACAGCAGCTTTACAAACTGCCCCTATACCTCAACCTACTAAGGTTAAAAGAGAACCGGAACCTGTTGCTAATACTACAGTTAGTTCTAAGAGTTCAAAAAAGAAACTATTAAATCCACAATTTACTTTTTCATTATTTGTTGAAGGCCGTTCTAACCAAATGGCAGCAGAAACCTGTAGAAAAGTATTAACACAGTTAGGTGCTTCTCAACATAACCCTTTGTTTTTATATGGCCCGACAGGTCTTGGTAAGACTCACTTAATGCAAGCAGTTGGTAATGCCTTACTGCAAGCGAAGCCGAATGCAAGAGTCATGTATATGACTTCAGAAAGTTTTGTACAAGATTTTGTGAGCTCATTACAAAAAGGAAAGGTAGAAGAGTTTAAGAAAAATTGCCGTTCTTTAGACTTGTTATTAGTAGATGATATTCATCTTTTGGCAGGAAAAGAAGCAAGTCTCGTTGAATTCTTCTATACATTTAATGCCTTACTTGATGAATCTAAACAAATTATTTTAACGTCTGATCGATATCCTAAAGAATTAACAGAACTTGATCCTCGATTGGTTTCTCGTTTTTCCTGGGGGCTATCAGTAGGTGTTGAACCACCTGATATTGAAACTCGAATCGAAATTCTGCTTAAAAAAGCTGAAAATAGTGGCGTTGATTTACCTAGAAACTGTGCGTTGTTTATTGCCCAACAAGTCGTAGCGAACGTACGTGAACTTGAGGGCGCACTGAATAAAGTTGTCGCAATTTCACGTTTTAAAGGTGCTCCAATTGACCTGGATGTCGTACGGGAATCTTTAAAAGATGTTTTAGCGATCCGTGCTCGTACAATTAGTGTAGAAAATATCCAGCGTGTAGTGAGTGAATATTTCCGAATTCCATTAAAAGAGCTGGTAGGTCCAAAGCGTACCCGAATTTATGCTCGACCACGTCAGTTGGCGATGGGGCTTGCCCGTGAATTAACGGGGGATAGTTTTCCTGAAATTGGAATGGCTTTTGGTGGGCGTGATCACAGTACAGTGATGCATGCTTGTGAAAAAGTCGTCAGTTTACGGGAAGAAGACCCAATCTTTGATGAAGATTATAAGAACTTATTACGTTTGCTTCAAAGTTAATGAAATAATAAGACATTGTTGCAAAGTCTACGTAAGTGCAGCATAGTACACAGCTAAAAAATGAAATGTTTGCTCCAAGTTGCTAGAGGAATGAATCGTGCGTTTGAAAATCGCTAAAGAAAGTTTACTCAATGTTTTATCGCATGTGGTCGGTGCGGTAGAACGTCGTCATACCTTGAATATTCTTTCAAACGTCAAAATTCAGACTAATGCTCAAGCGCTCACTATTACGGGTTCCGATTTAGAAGTTGAACTCGTAGCGAGCACCGCTTTATCAGAAGGGGCGTGCCTTGAGGCAGGCGAGACAACTGTTCCTGCTCGTAAATTGATGGAAATTTGTAAATCTTTGCCTACAGCTGCATTGATTGATTTACAAATTACTGAAGATCAAAGATGTATTTTAAAGTCTGGTAATAGCCGTTTTGTGCTAGGTACACTACCGGCTGAAGATTATCCATTGTTAACCACTGAGAATAGCCAAGGTACGCAAGTACAGGTGACTCAACGTGAATTAAAGCGCTTATTTGAAAAAACTGCTTTTGCAATGGCTGTACAAGACGTACGTTTTTACCTCACTGGTACTTTATTAGAAATTGATGAAAATCAATTGCGTGCGGTAACAACTGATGGTCACCGTTTAGCACTTTGTGAAATTTTGGCTTCCTCTACTTCATCTCAGTTGGTACAAGCGATTGTGCCTCGTAAAGCTGTGGGCGAATTGCAACGTTTACTCAGCATTGAAGATGAACAGCTCACTTTGCTTATTGGCCGTGAATTATTAAATGTAACGATTAATACGCCAAGCCGTGATAAAGAACAAGGTGATATTACAGTTCGTTTTACAACTAAATTGATTGATGGGAAATTCCCTGATTATCGCCGTGTTATTCCACGTGGTGGTGATAAACATGTTTTGATTGGTCATGACGTATTTAAACAATCATTACAACGTGTAGCAATTTTAAGTAATGAAAAATTGCGTGGTGTTTTCCTAAACTTCAATCAGGATTCTTTACAGCTTCGTGCAAATAACCCTGAACAAGATGAAGCAATTGAAGATTTAGCGATCCAATATCAAAGTGCCCCATTAGAAATGTCATTTAATGCTCAATACCTACTCGATGTGTTGGGTGTATTAGATGGTGATGATGTAAATATGAGCATGACTGAGGCGAATCAGTCTGTATTGGTTCAAGATCCGGCTCATCCTGACCAGACCTATGTGGTTATGCCGATGCGTGTTTAATCTGGTTTAACTATATGCACCTTACGCGCTTAAATATTGAACGTGTGCGTAATTTAAAAACGGTTGCACTCCATGGGTTGCAACCGTTTAATGTCTTTTATGGCGCAAACGGTTCAGGTAAAACATCAATTTTAGAAGCGATCCATTTGCTTGCAACAGGTCGCTCATTCCGTACACATATACCCAAAAATTATATTCAATATGAAGTTGACGACGCGATTGTATTTGCTCAGTCAGCAACTGAAAAAATTGGTATGCAAAAACTCGCTTCTGGTGAGCAACTCATGAAAGTGAATGGCGATACCGTTGCGACTCAAGGTCAGCTCGCAAAGTTACTTCCTTTACAGCATATTGATCCACAAAGTACGGATATTATTGATCATGGTGCCAAGCCAAGAAGACAACTTTTAGATTGGCTTATGTTCCACGTGGAACCTGAATTTTATTTTGCGTGGCAATATTACTCTCGTGCGCTAAAGCAGCGTAATACCTTACTCAAAACACGGCGTAATCTTTCATTGGCTGATTTAGAACCGTGGAACAAAATGTTGAGTGATTATGGCGAGATTTTGCACTCACAGCGTTTAAGTATTGTCGAGCAATGGAATGTTTATTTCCAAAATGACTTAAGCCAATTACTCCCTGATTTGGAGATTGAGCTGGAATATAGCCCAGGTTTTCATACAGAGCAGGGGCTTATGCAAGACTTGTTGAATCAGCATCAAAAAGACATCGAGAGACGTTATACCGAGTATGGTCCTCATCGGGCAGATTTGCGCTTAAAAACGCCATTTGGACATGCTGATGATGTTTTATCAAGAGGTCAGAAAAAACTCTTGATTATTGCCTTAAAACTGTCACAAATTGCAATGTTGCATGCGAGTAATAAGGAAACTGTGGTATTATTAGATGATCTGACAGCAGAATTAGACTTAACCGCACAACAACGTTTAATTGAACGATTAAGCCAACTTGGTAGCCAGGTTTTTATGACAACTTTAGATCATGCATCGGTAAAAAAACATTTACATGATCTGTCTATTTCATATCAATTATTCAGTGTTGAATCCGGTCAAGTTAGTCTTGCTGCACCATAATTTTTTGATGTTACCCATCTTTGAATAAACCTATATTTGCTAGGGAGAAACCATGAGTTCAGAGTCTCAATCAGCCTCTCAAACAGAACAAACCAATGAAAAGGCTTATGATTCCTCTAGTATTAAAGTATTACGTGGATTAGATGCAGTTCGTAAACGTCCGGGTATGTATATTGGGGATACAGACGACGGTACCGGTTTACACCATATGGTGTTTGAGGTTGTCGATAATGCAATCGACGAAGCTTTAGCTGGCCACTGTGATGAAATTATTGTCACCATTCACGAGGATGAATCGGTCAGTGTTTCAGATAATGGCCGCGGTATTCCAACCGATATTCACCCTGAAGAAGGGGTTTCTGCTGCAGAAGTAATTTTAACGATTCTGCACGCAGGTGGTAAGTTTGACGATAATAGCTATAAAGTTTCAGGTGGCTTACACGGCGTAGGTGTTTCGGTTGTTAACGCACTTTCAAGTAAATTGCATTTAACAATTTACCGTGCTGGTCAAATCCATGAGCAAGAATATCATCATGGTGATCCGCAATATCCATTGCGTGTGATTGGTGAAACGGATAATACCGGAACAACTGTACGTTTTTGGCCAAGTGCAGAAACATTCAGTCAAACCATTTTTAATGTTGAAATTCTAGCACGCCGTTTACGTGAGCTTTCTTTCTTGAATGCTGGTGTACGTATCGTTTTACGTGATGAACGTATTAACCTTGAGCATGTGTATGACTATGAAGGCGGTTTATCTGAGTTTGTAAAATACATCAACGAAGGTAAAAACCATCTCAACGAAATCTTCCATTTCACAGCTGATGCTGACAACGGCATTACTGTAGAAGTTGCATTGCAATGGAACGATAGTTACCAAGAAAATGTTCGCTGTTTCACAAACAACATTCCACAAAAAGATGGTGGTACGCACTTAGCAGGTTTCCGCGCAGCTTTAACACGTGGCTTAAACCAGTATCTTGAAAATGAAAATATTCTCAAGAAAGAAAAAGTGAATGTGACGGGTGATGATGCGCGTGAAGGTTTAACAGCCATTATTTCTGTTAAGGTTCCTGATCCAAAATTCTCGTCTCAGACAAAAGAAAAATTGGTATCAAGTGAGGTAAAACCAGCGGTAGAGCAAGCAATGAACAAAGAGTTCTCTGCTTACTTACTTGAGAATCCACAAGCTGCAAAATCAATTGCAGGCAAGATTATTGATGCTGCACGCGCACGTGATGCTGCACGTAAAGCACGTGAAATGACACGCCGTAAGAGTGCATTAGATATTGCAGGTTTGCCTGGTAAATTGGCTGACTGTCAGGAAAAAGACCCAGCGCTTTCTGAATTGTATCTTGTCGAGGGTGACTCTGCGGGTGGTAGTGCCAAACAAGGCCGTAACCGTAAAATGCAGGCTATTCTACCTTTAAAAGGTAAGATCCTGAACGTTGAGCGTGCGCGCTTTGACAAAATGATCTCTAGTCAGGAAGTAGGTACATTAATTACAGCACTTGGCTGTGGTATTGGCCGTGAAGAATATAACCCTGACAAGCTCCGTTATCATAAAATTATTATTATGACCGATGCCGATGTCGATGGTTCGCACATTCGTACATTGTTATTAACATTCTTCTTCCGTCAAATGCCGGAGTTGGTGGAACGTGGTCATATTTATATTGCACAGCCACCTTTGTATAAGCTCAAAAAAGGTAAGCAAGAGCAATATATTAAAGATAACGACGCATTAGAAACTTACTTGATTTCAAATGCGATTGATGAGCTTGCTTTACATATTAGTGCTGATGCGCCTGCAATTACAGGTGAAGCGCTGGCAAAAGTAATTCAAGACTATCAAGTTTCACAAAAGAGCTTACAACGCTTAACGTTACGTTATCCAGCAAGCTTACTGGATGCATTACTCGAAGTTGACGCATTTAAAGCAGATCAGAACCATGATCAAGCTTATGTACAACAATGGGCAGATCAAGTACGTGAAGCTGTAGAGAAGTTGCAACCTAGCTTACGTCCGGAAATTACGCTTGAAACATTTGAACGTGAGAATGCTCAAGGCGAGAAATCTGCGCAATATTGGCCGCGTGTAATTGTATATGTTCATAACTTGCCACATGCTTACTTACTTGACGCAGGTTTATTGAATTCTGCGGAATATGCTCGTTTATTGAAGAACTCGAAGAGTTGGTTCAAGTTAATTGAAGATGGCGCATACTTACAAAAAGGTGATCGTCGTATTCAAGTCGCTAATTTCCATCAGGTATGGCAGCACATTCTGCAAGATTCACGCCGTGGAATGATGATCCAGCGCTATAAAGGACTGGGCGAGATGAATGCTGAGCAGCTTTGGGAAACCACAATGGACCCTGAAAACCGTAATATGTTACAGGTGACTATTGATGATGCAATTGAAGCTGATCGCATGTTCTCATGCTTAATGGGCGATGATGTTGAACCACGTCGTGCCTTTATTGAAGAAAATGCATTAAATGCGGATATTGATGCTTAATTGATAGCAAGATTCTAAATCAGTCTAGGGAGAGAAGATGATGAGTCAAAAAATTCTAGCAAGTATGCTGATTTCATGTGCGGCTTTAGTGAGTCATTCTGCATTTGCAGCAGACTTGGAAGCCGACATGAAAACTTTAGCGAAGAGCACTAAAGCCTTTGCTGAAGCAAAAGATATCGATAACGCTAAACAGCAGCTTGTGATTATGCGTCAGGCAGCATTATCTTCAAAATTATCTTTACCTCATAAGTTGGAAGGTTTACCCCCTGAAAATGTACAGGTAAAAGAGTACCAAGCGGGTTTAGATCAGTTGGTTGCTGAAATTGATCGGGTTACGGTTTTTGTTGATAAGGGACAATTGGACCAAGCCAAAACTGAAGCAATTAATCTGGTAAATATTCGTAATGAAAACCACAAAAAGTTTAGATAAAGTTACTTTGATCTAAATCAAATAAAGGGAATGATTGATTCATTCCCTTTATTTTTGGCTATACAAATTTATTTAACCAAATATATTAATTCTCTACAAAATCTGTAACTTGAATGAGTGCATGGCCAAATAGGTAGCCAGCCGTTAAAAGGATGCAGATCCACAAAATAGCTCCTGCCACATTGTAAATCAAAAATTTTCCATAGCTCATATTGCTTGAGCCGGCAGCGAGGGGTGCAAAAGAACGTGCGAAAGGAATAAAACGTGCTAAAAGAATAGTTTTACCGCCATGTTGCAAGAAATAGCGGTTCGTTTTATTCAAATATTCTTTTTTAATAAAACGTGATTTTGCTTCAAAAATACGGTTTCCAAAATGGCGACCAATAGAATAATTAACGATATATCCTAATGTTGCTGCAACGGTGAGCAGAGTAATCATATAACCAAGATGCATCAGTTCAACCACCGAGCACAGTGCACCTACAGTTAAAAGTAAGCTATCTCCAGGTAAAAAGAACATAAACACAAAAGCGGTTTCAGAAAAAATAATCAAAAAGAGTATGGCATAAACCCATGCACCATACTCCTGAATCAAAATAGGTAAAAATTGTTCAAAATTAGTAATAAAATCAATAAAATTCATTCAGTTTGTCTGATCCCGAATTAAATACCTACTCAAGAAGGGTAAAAACGAAGTTACAGAATTTAGTTAAATTATCTGTGTATGGCAACCCTTAAGATGTAGCTTAAGTTTTATATGTTATCAAATTTGAATCTATCTCAAAAATTTAACAGCTGAATGAAACTTTATTAGAGATCGTTCATATTTTTATAAGCTAATAAAAAATAAAAGCCAGTACAGATACTTAAATATACGAATACTGGCCAAGATATTTAGTTTTCAAATGAGGCTTCCATTTCCTCAAGTTCCATCATGAGTTCTAAGAGTTGCTCTTCATATTGTTCAAGCTTAGCTTTGAGTTCGGTTTGCTCATTCATCAGTTTAAGCAAATCGTCCTTACGATTAGCTTCATAAAATGAAGTATCTGCTAAAGCTTCTTCGATTTCAGTAAGACGTGGCTGAAGCTTTTCAATTTGAGATTCAACCTTTTCAATATTTTTACGGATTGGTCGAGTTTGTTCACGACGGCGAGCTGCTTCTTTACGCTGTGCTTCTTTATCGACTTTAGCGGGAGCTGGAGCGGCAGAAGATGAATTATTTTGTGCTACAGCAGTCTGAGCATTGATTTGTTGCTGGCGTACTTCACGTAGCCATTTAGCATAATCCTGCAAATCACCTTCAAACTCGGTACATTTGCCACCGTGTACCAAAAGGAGTTCATCACAAACGCTGGCAATAAGTTGACGTTCGTGAGAAACCAGAACAACTGCACCCTCAAAATCTTGTAAGGCCATACTAAGCGCATGACGCATATCAAGGTCTAAGTGGTTCGTTGGTTCATCCAGTATTAAAACATTTGGGCGCTGCCATACAATGAGTGCTAAGGCCAAACGAGCGCGCTCACCCCCAGAGAAGCTTTCACATGGAGTATCCATGCGTTCACCACTAAAGCCAAAACTCCCTAAGAACGAACGTAGAGTGGCTTCACTGATTTGTTTATCTGCTATACGGGCAAGCTGTAGCATTGGGCTAGCGTGACCATCTAAAGCATCCATCTGGTGCTGCGCAAAGTAACCAATATTAAGCAGCTCGGAAGCTTTACGTTCACCTGCCAAGAGTGGTAAATCACCAACCAAGCTCTTAATCAATGTTGACTTACCTGCGCCGTTCATCCCAAGCAAACCAATACGTGAGTTCGGTGTAATTTGTAATCTAATTTTTTCGGCTATTTGCTTATCACCATAACCAATGCTGGCATTATCTAAAGTCAGCAACGGTGAACTCATTTTAGTCGGTTCACGGAAACTAAATGTAAACGGCGTATCTACATGGGCTGGTGCAAGTTGCTGCATGCGCTCAAGTTGTTTAATACGACTTTGTGCTTGACGAGCTTTAGTCGCTTTTGCCTTAAAACGGTCAATAAACTTTTGTAAGTGAGCACGTGTTTCTTGCTGCTTTTCAAAAGCTTGTTGTTGCTGGGCAAGACGTTCACTACGTGTGGTTTCAAATGTAGAGTAGTTTCCGGTGTAAAGCGTGAGTTCTTGATTTTCAATATGAAGAATATGATCTGTAATCGCATCTAAAAAGTCGCGGTCATGCGAAATTAGAATGAGTGTACCTTCATAGGCTTTAAGCCAATCTTCTAACCACAGAATTGCATCCAAGTCTAAGTGGTTTGTTGGCTCATCCAGTAAGAGTAGATCAGAACGACTCATGAGGGTACGCGCCAAATTTAAGCGCATACGCCATCCACCTGAGAAGCTCTCAACGTTCAAACGTAATTGATTTTCTAGAAAACCAAGGCCTGCCATGAGCTGCGCAGCTTTAGAGGGCGCTGAATAACCATGAATTTCATCAAAGCGGCCATGCAATTTAGCCAGTTCAAAATCAGTCAGTTGATCTGGTTGAGCAAGCTTATTTTGAATATCCCAAAACTCTTCATCACCTGAAAGAACAAAATCAATTGCAGGCATATCTAGGGCTTTTACTTCTTGCGCCATATGCGCCACGGTCCAGCCTGTCGGACGAGTAAGTGAACCTTCATCTGCACCTAAACTTCCAAGTAATGCAGCAAATAAGGTCGATTTACCTGCGCCATTTACACCAGTTAGACCAATCTTCCAACCTGGGTGTAATTGCATAGACGCTTTTTGAAATAGAACACGTCCACCGCGGCGTAAAGAAACTTGGTCAAATTGAATCATCTTATTGTATCGAGGTGAGTTAGGGATGCTGTATTTTAAAGAGAACTGCCGATGAAAACAAAACTTTCCGGATTTTAGTGAGCAGGTATTAATAATTAGATATATCCAGACATTCTAAATTTCGCTATTCATCCGAAATTTTCAAAATATTAAACAAGATAGAATACTTTTAAAAAAATATGGCTAAAATAAAAACAGTTTGAAATTTGGTTGATTAATGAGCTACTAATAAAACTAGACTAAGGAAAGTCAAATGAAAAAAAGATTGGGGATAATTGGTGCAGTATTTTGCTGTGCTGTGGGGACAGTACATGCTGGGCAAAGTGTCTGTGTGTTTGATTTATTAGGAAAGTCAGGTGAATCCTATAAAATGATGGAAGAGTGGGCGCTTGCAGCGAAAGAATGGCAAGCAGATATCACTTTAATTCCATTTCAAGATGAAGGCTTAGTTGACCGTAGACTGCGTGAAGGAAAATGTGACGCCGCTTATATGACCTCCATGCGGGCGCGAAATTATAATAAATTTGCAGGTTCAATTGATGCGATTGGAGGGGTAACCAGTAATGCAATCGCCCAAAAAGCTATTAGTTATGTTTTAGATAAGCGTAATAAACATCGCATGGTGACTACACAAACTGGAACCAATTACGAGGTCGTTGGTATTGTTCAGATTGGATTGGCTTATTTATTTGTAAGAGATAAAAACCTCAACTCAATTGAAAAAGTACGTGGGACTAAGTTTGCTATTTTGCAATATGACGCAGCACAAAAAATTATGGTGGAAAGCGTTGGCGCTCAGCCCATTCCTTCAGAAATTACCGATTTTGTGAAAAAGTTTAATAGTGGCCAAGTCGATGCAATTGCGGCACCAGCCTATGCTTATAAACCTTTAGAGATTGGTAAAGGGGTCGGCGTGAAAGGGGCAATGTTTACTTTTCCTGTGGTGAACGTCACAGGGGATTTAATTGCAAGAAGTGATAAGTTTCCGGCCAATTTTGGAATGAAGTCTCGTGAATGGTTTATTAAACAGTTGCCACAGAACTTCGCAATGGTAAAACGGTTAGAAACCGGTATTCCTCCTAAAATTAAATTAAATTTTTCAGCCGAAGATAAGTTGAAATATCAGAAAATATTACGTGAAGGTCGCCTTGGCTTAACAAAACAAGGTGTATATGACGCGACAATGATGAGTGTACTCAAGCGCGCACGATGCACCATTGAACGGACAAATTTTGAATGTACGCTTACTGGAGAGTAGTTTGTTTTTTAATCACAAAAACCCTACAGATATTTCAAAGATGAATATGGGTATGAAAATTGTGAATATAAAAAATAACTTACGGAAAATTAGCGATTTTTCATTTTAATAAATAATTTAAATCGAACAAACAATGGTTCAATGAGATAAAAATATTTGAGTAAAAGCTCTATTTTTTTCTAAAAAACATGATTAATATCTGTGTTTGAAAGGAAACTTCAAACAAAAAATCTGTTCCGTGGAAGGATGAAGAAAATGAAAAAAATCGTACTTGCTATGGCTGCCGCTTCTGTTGTTGGTTTTTCTGCTTCAGCGCAAGCAGCGAGTACCGTGTGTGTATTCGACCTCTTAGGAAAAGCAGGCGACTCATATAAAATGATGGAAGAATGGGCTCTAGCTGCAAAAGGCTGGGGTACTGAAATTAACTTAGTTCCTCGTCAGGACGAGGCTGTTGCAGATAATGATTTTAAAGCTGGTAAATGTGATGCCGTAGCAATGACAGCTATGCGTGCTCGTCAATATAACAAATTTGCCGGATCAATCGACTCGCTTGGCGGCGTTCCTAATAACCAAATTGCACAACGTGCTATTACTTATGTATTAGATGCACGTAATGCTGCAAAAATGACAACTAACCTTGGCGGTAAAAAATACGAAGTTGCTGGTATCTCTCCGTTAGGTTCAGCGTTCATTTTCGTACGTGATAAAAACATCAACTCAGTTGAAAAAGCTGCTGGTAAAAAATTCGCTGTGTTAGGTTATGACGATGCACAAAAAATTATGGTGCAGCGCGTAGGTGCTCAGGCAGTTCTTTCTGATATTTCAAACTTTGCTGCTAAATTTAATAATGGTCAGGTAGATATGGTAGGTGCGCCTGCTTATGCTTACAAACCATTAGAATTGAACAAAGGTTTGGGTGCAAACGGTGTAATGTGGAACTTCCCAGTATTACATGTAACGGCTGATTTAGTATTGCGTGCTGATAAATTCCCAGCAGGCTTTGGTCAAAAGTCTCGTGATTGGTTCGTAAAACAATTACCAAAAAGCTTTGCAATGATTAACCGTTTAGAAGCACAAATTCCAGGTAAATATAAAATGAACCTAAGTGCTGAAGACAAACTGAAATATCAAAAAATGTTACGTGATGGCCGTATGGATTTAACTAAACGCGGTATTTACGATGCAGGTATGATGTCTGTATTGAAAAAAGCACGTTGTTCTGTAGACAAAGCTAACTTTGAATGTTCAATGCCTGGTGAATAATTCATGTTGAACTTAAAAGCCTAGATTTATTCTAGGCTTTTTTGCTTTCTATAGGCTGTCAATTCAGCCATTGTGATTCATTAAAAAGACGCTAATCTAAATTGAGGATAAAACTTCATCTGGATATATGAAGATATTAGAAAATAGAACAAGGAAGTGAGTCATTAAAAGAGCTAAGGGAATTTAACTCGTTATTTTTTATTGAGCTCGGATAAACAGAATTGATCATAAAAATATCTAAATTGTGAATCTTAGATGAAGCATATCTCATGAGAATCATGCCAACCAGCGTGAAATTTCTTGATGCCAAAAACAAAAAATTTACAAGGAAAGGAAAAGAATATGCGATTTTCCAAAACGCTTTTACTTGCGATGGGACTCACAACAATTTCATTTGCAGCCGAGGCCAAACAAACCATATGTGTTTTTGACTTTGTTGGTAAAAATGGCGATGTCTATGCACTCATGAAGGACTATCAACTTGCAGCGAAAAACTGGGGAGCTGATATCGAACTAAAAGTAAACCAGAATGAAGCAGTGATTGCTGAAGATTTTAAAGCGGGAAAATGTGATGGTATTAGTGTATCAGGCATGCGTGGACGTCAATTCAACTCATTTACGGGATCATTAGATGCAATTGGTGCGATTCCAGATCTCAAACTTGCTGTTAAAGTCATGCAAGGTTTAGCAAGCCAAACCTTTAGTAAATATATGGTCAATGGCCGCTATGAGGTAGTAGGTGTTATTCCGGTAGGAGATGCTTACCTTTTAGTAAACGACCGTAGTATTAATACTGTAGCAAAAGCTGCGGGTAAAAAAATCGCCGTATTAGACTACGATGAAGCACAAAAAATCATGGTTCAGCAGGTGGGTGCTCAGGCAGTGAGTGCAGATGTGACTAACTTCGGGGCCAAATTTAACAATCATCAGGTCGATATTATTGGTGCGCCAGCAGCAGCGTTTAAACCTTTAGAGTTGCAAAAAGGCTTAGGTACAAAAGGGGCAATTGTAAACTATCCAATTTTACAGGTGACCGGAAATATTATTATTCGTCCAGACAAATTCCCAGCTGGTTTTGGTCAGAAATCTAGAGAGTGGGTGGCTGGTCAGTTACCGCGTGCTTTTACTATCTTGGGTAAAATGAAAGCGGATATTCCGCAAAAATATTGGATGGAAGTACCAGCTGCCGATAAACCGGGTTATCAAAAGCTCATGCGTGAATCACGAATTAACCTTACACAACGCGGGGTGTATGATAAACGGATGATGAAACTACTATGGCAATTCCGTTGTAAGCAAGACGCGAAAAACTTTGAATGTGGCTTACAAGATGAGAATTACAAATAATCTTGATAAAAATACTCAAGATTCGCTTTAAACTTCGAAGACAGACCCTATATTGATTATGCTATACTCAATATAGGGTCTTTTTTATTTTGAAAGGCACAGCAAAATCCGAGGAACAATCATCATGAATGCCCAAGCTCTAGTTTTGACAGATAATGCTGCCAATAAGGTACGCCAACTCCGTGATAGTGAAGGGAATGACGATCTCATGTTACGTGTATATGTAACCGGAGGCGGGTGTTCAGGGTTTTCATACGGCTTCAATTTCGCCGAAAGCGTAAATGAAGATGATGCTGAATTTGTAAATGGCGATGTAAAGATGCTGGTTGACTCGCTCAGCTATCAATACTTAGTTGGCTCAGTGGTTGATTATGTTGAAGGCCTTGAAGGTTCACGCTTTATTGTGCAGAACCCGAATGCGACAACAACCTGTGGTTGTGGTTCTTCATTCTCAATTTAAAAAGAATTTTAAATAAAAAGACCTCTCATTATAGAGAGGTCTTTTTATTTATAAGATTATGCTTGATCATGTATAGATTCTAAAAAGTACTGTACGAGTTCAGGTGCATTTTGATAAGGAATCCAATGAGAGGCATCCATAAAAATAGCCTTATAATTATTTTTAAAATAACCTGAATTTAACTTGGCACTTTTTTCTGTGACTGCAATATCATGCTTACCCCAAATAAAAAGAGTGGGAACGTCTATTGCTTTAAAAGGATTTTCAGGTTTGTCCCAAAAAAAGCCACGATACCAGTTTAATGCCGTAGCCAGCCTATTTTCTTTTATAAATTCAGTTTCGAATATTTCAATTTGCTGTTCGGTCATGCCAGATGATTTAAGAAATTTTCGTCCTACTTTAGGCATTTTCTTAAATAAAAGTTCGGGCAAAATAGGAAGCTGAAAAACTGCAAAATAATAAGATTTTAGTAGTTGATTGCTACTTAAGCAGGCTTTTAAAAAAGCAGCTTGATGGGGTACGGAAACTAAAGTGAGATGTTGAATATACTGCGGATACTTCATAGCTACACTAGACGCAATTACAGAACCCCAATCGTGCCCAATTAAATAAACTGGTTGACCAAGTCCCTTAATAAAAACTGCGACATCTTCAGTTAGTTCACTTAAAGCGTAATGAAAGCGGCTTTGTGGTCTAGCATTTAGACTATAACCACGTTGATGGATCGCAAATGTTCTAAATTGATGTTCATGTAATAATTCCGAAGTCTGCTCCCAACTATGGGCAGTTTCTGGAAAGCCATGCAATAAAACCACGAGAGGGCCATCTATAGGGCCTGAATCAATGACATCGAATGTCCAAGCCCCACGTGTGTATTGATGAATACGTTTGGTCAGATCCATAACAACATGCCTTACTTATTTTTGTTGGCATTTATCATGAATTTTTATGACCAATTTAATAACAGCATTTCGGGTCAGGAAATGTGTTATGAGGTCGAATCAGTCCAATTAAATCGAATAAGTAGCTTTATACCGCCGTGATCGTGCCTAAGATTCTAAAATCTGAGGCTCCTGTTACCGCAGGTAAATTACCACTTAAACCATCCACAAAACGCATTGCTAGCCATGCAAATGCTGTAGCCTCAACCCAAGTAGGGGAGAGTCCTAAAACATCAGTGGTTTGAACTGACCAATTGTGCTTACGTAAGCGCCAACGTAATTGTTCTAACAAATAGGAGTTATAAGCTCCACCTCCACATACATAAACTTCACCTGTTTCCATATTAGAACGATAGATCGCTTTTTGAATGGCACGTACAGTAAGTTTTAATAAGGTAGCTTGAATATTTTCAGGTGTATCTTCTAACTCATCATAAGTTAAATCATTACGCCAATCGATTAACTGATCATCTAACCAGTCAATATTGAAATCTTCACGTCCCGTACTTTTAGGAGGTTCTTTAGAAAAATACTCATGAGCATAAAGACGGTCGAGTAAAGAGCGAATAGGATGACCATAAGCCGCCCAGTCACCATTTTCATCGTATGGATGGCCTGTATGGCGATGACACCATGCATCCATCAAAATATTGGCAGGTCCCGTATCAAACCCAAATACGCCGTCAGGATTATTGGCAGGCAACATGCTCACATTGGCAATGCCGCCTAAATTCAAAATTACCCGATGAATGCTTGGGTGCTGGAATAATGCCTGATGAAATGCAGGCACTAATGGAGCGCCTTGACCACCTGCTGCCATATCTCTACGACGGAAATCTGAAACAACCGGAATTTGAGTGATCTCAGTAATAATGTTTGGATCGCCAATTTGTAGCGTAAAACCATGCTCTGGACGATGACGAATGGTTTGTCCATGCGACCCAATCGCTTTAATTTGTCTACGATCTAATTGGTGCTTTTCAATGAGAGAATTAATCCCGTGACCAATCATTTTGGCTAGAGCAACATCAGCTTTACCCATGCGGTCAATTTCATTGTCATCGGGTAAAGTTAATGCCATAAGCTCATCACGTAACTCGGGTTCGAATGGAACTGTAAGTGTGGCATGAAGCTGTAGTGGCTCAAATGAAGCCGCAACAATATCCACACCATCCATACTAGTGCCAGTCATTACGCCGATATAGATTGCGCTCATATGCAACTTCCCCTGCAAGACGCTGAAAAAATGTTAGTATATCGCACAAATTGAATAACTGATGTGTTTAGGTTTTGTGATGTCAAATTTCTTGCCCGCCGAAGAACAGCTTGCCCTCATCCAACGAGGCACGCACGAAATTATTTCAGAAGAAGATTTACTGAAAAAGCTTAAAGAGAATCGTCCTCTTAAAATTAAAGCTGGTTTTGACCCTACAGCTCCAGATTTACATTTAGGACATACGGTTCTTATTAACAAACTAAAAACGTTTCAAGATTTGGGTCATGAAGTTACTTTCTTGATTGGCGACTATACCGCCATGATTGGTGACCCAACGGGTAAAAGTGCAACTCGTCCGCCGTTATCACGCGAACAAGTTGAAGCTAACGCTAAAACTTATCAAGAACAAGTTTTCAAAATCTTAGATCCGAATAAAACAAAAGTACGTTTTAACTCAGAGTGGTTTAACCAAAAGTCTGCTGCGGATCTTATTCAGTTGGCAAGCCAGCAAACAGTATCACGTATGTTAGAGCGTGATGACTTCACTAAGCGTTATAACAACCATCAGCCAATTGCGATTCATGAGTTCTTATATCCTTTAGTTCAAGGTTATGACTCTATCGCACTTGAAGCAGACGTTGAGTTAGGTGGTACAGACCAAACCTTTAACTTACTCATGGGCCGTACGTTACAAAGCCGTTATGGCCAAGAATCACAAGTGTGTATCACTGTACCAATTCTAGAAGGTTTAGATGGCGTAAATAAAATGTCTAAATCTTTAGGTAACTATATTGGTGTTTTTGATGCGCCAGGTGCAATGTACCAAAAAGTATTATCAATGCCTGACTCTTTAATCGAACGTTATTTCGATTTATTAAGTTTTAAATCTCTAGATGAGATCAAAGCTTTATTAGATGAAATCGCGGCTGGTCGTAATCCACAAGAAGTAAAACGTATTCTTGCACTCGAGTTGGTTGAACGCTTCCATGATGCTGAAGCTGCTGCTAATGCTCATAAGAGTGCTGGTAACCGTATTACAGAAGGTGAGGTGCCGGCAGATACTCCTGAAGTAACTATTTCACGTGGTGAGTTTGGTGGTGAAATCTTTATTGCCACGATTCTTCGCGTAGCAGGATTAAATCCAAATGCAGCAGCTGCAAAAGATGCTGTTGCACGCGGTGCAGTAAAAGTAGACTGGAATGTAGTAGATGCAAGTTTCTCTGTAAAAGAAAACGGGACTTTTATTATTCAGTCTGGGAAAAAAGCAATTGCACGTGTAACTTTCACTGACTAAAAGTTATGTAGTGATAGAAAAGCAGGAGTAATCCTGCTTTTTTTTATTTCAGAACTATAAAACCAATTAAGCGTTCCACGTGGAACCATCTAAGTATTATTAAGAATAAAATAAATTAAAAAATAAGAAGAAATATAAAGTAAGGGTAGAGTATTTGCTCTAATATTTCTTTGGATTAAAAAGCTTATAGAGGAATAAAAACCATATAAAAGACTTCCTAACTCCAAAATGATTATATAGCTAAAGATAAAAACCAATAAAAAATAGCAAAAATGCCTAAAAAAAAGCCATATATATCACTTTTTCCGCAAAATAGTAGAAAAAAACGGCACTCAAGTGAAAAAGGGATAAATACCCCTTGCAAAGGGAATGAGATGG
>NZ_JAVIMT010000016.1:0-1417 GCF_031196675.1 Acinetobacter sp. 148
ATTCCATGCTACATCGTTAACACTAGCTGTAGGACCATCTGCTTTAAATTTGGTGTTATCAAGAATCGTTATGTCGCTGGTACCATCAAATAACTCATTATTAATGCGTCTTGCATTCTGCAATCTTGTTGCTGATGCTGCATTACCTGAAATGCTTGAATCTGTATATGCAATCTGCTTTTTAATCGTCCAAGTATCACTTGTATATTCAGCTTGGAAATGATGCAAACTTTGACCAGTTTTGCTAAAAACAAGAGCATTTTTCAGTCCACCTGAAGAATCAATCCACCCATTAAGAGTCAAATAATCACAGAAAAAACTACTATTACTATTTGAATCTAAAGTCCCAAAAAATGCTTGTACAGCTTGCGACAATTCACTTGGTTTTAATGTTCGATTATCTTTAGTTTGAAGACCGACTGCATTTGCATTTTTATCAAGCTTATTATCCTGTAAAACTTTACCTTGCTTAGCTGTTAATGCTTTTGATGGGTCATCACTTACTAAATCATCAGCTAATTGAACAACACCAGTTTGATTGGTTGAAGCAGATCTAATTGTCTGCTGTGAAACACCTGTGATTAACCCTTTATCATTGACCGTTATCGATGGTATTTGAATAGTTGAAGCGTAGGTCCCTGCCACCACTCCACTATTAGCCAAAGTTAAAACACAGGAAACATTTCCAGAACCGTCAAAATTAAAAGAACCCGTTGCAGCACCAGAGAAACTTATATTTCTTGCGTTGAATAATTTAGATGCCGATGCAACGTTATCCGAAAGTGTCGCTAACTTATAAACTGTAGGTTGAATATTATTCTGAACACCATAGCCATCCCCTGCTAAAACGACTACTCCGCCACCACTATAACCAGCAGCAAGATAAAAATAGGTGTCTTCAGTATGGCCGAAAATACCCGCAGCATAATTAGGTACACTGCTGGTACCTTCATCACGTCTTACAAATTGGCTTTTGCCATAAACGCTTTTGATTAAATCAATATCAGATGTAGGTGCTGGAATTCTGCTACCTATGCCTCCAAACCCATATTGACCTATAGCAAGCTTTTCATCCTGAAGCTTTTTACCCTGTTTGGCTGTTAATGCTTTTGATGAATCATCACTTACTAAATCATCAGCTAATTGAACAACACCAGTTTGATTGGTTGAAGCGGATCTAATTGTCTGCTGTGAAACACCCGTGATTAAACCCTTATCATTAACCGTTACTGATGGTATTTGAATGGTCGAAGCATATGTGCCCGCCACAACACCACTGTTGGCCAGAGTTAATACACATGATGAATTTACAGAGCCATCATAAGTAAATGAGCCTACAGCTGCACCAGAGAAAGAAACTTGACGCGGTGTTACGAGTTTCTCTGCTGCACCATCCGTTCTACCTGTACCACCACAT